>NZ_LZMK01000022.1:0-81863 GCF_001665865.1 Nocardia sp. 852002-20019_SCH5090214
GTCGGGAGAGGAGGAGGAAAGGTCGGGGAGGGAGCCGATGTCTGCGGCTGGCCGGGGGATGCGGAGAACGCGAGTGTCAGCGCGACGAAGGACGCCGTGATCGCTGCGGCAGCGATCGACCCGATGCGGGTCGTACGGCGGGCCATCCACGGAGCTCGTTCCGATACGAGTTTCTTCATGCGATGTTCCTCCAGGTTGTGTGGAGCGACGCATACGCGGCCGGTAGCAAACCCCTCCCGACCCGACCGTGAGCCTGTAATGGCAGGTCAGAAGCGCAGCGGGTGACCGACCGTGGGTTCACAGCATACGTCCGGGTACGCGTCGTATCCGGTAGCGACAGCCCGGCGGGGCACCGGATCTTCTCGTCTCGGACCGGTCGCTGATCGCGCCGAGACAGATTCCACATCCGCCTTTGTTCCGGGAGGACGAATTTCGGGCGGAACGCCGGTCGAGGTGGGCGTTCGGGGCCTACCGTCCGTGGTGTGACGAAGGCGCACGACGGTGAGGTCGGTTCGGGAGAATATGTGGCCCGGATCGCCGCGCGGATGAACGAGCAGGTGACCGGGGTCAGCTCGCTCATCAAGGATGCGCTCGAACAGCTCATACCGGAGTTGCGGGGGGATGCGCGGACGGTGGAGTTGCTGGGGGCGAGTGTCGAGGGGAATGTCGACACGATTCTGCATGCGCTGCGGCACGGCATCGCGGTGGAGCGGATCACCGCGCCGACCGCCGCGCTGGAATACGCCCGGCGGCTCGCGCAGCACGGGGTTCCGGTGAACGCGCTGGTGCGGGCGTATCGGCTGGGGCAGCGGCGGTTGACCGAGCTGGTCTTCGCGGAGTTACACGCCATAGATATGGAGCCGACCACCCGGATCGCGGTGATCGAGGAGATCACCGACGTGCTGTTCGCCTACATCGACTGGATCTCACAGCAGGTCGTCGCGGTCTACGAGGAGGAACGCGAGCGGTGGCTGGAGAACCGGAACAGCGTGCGCGCCATGCGAGTCCGCGAGATGCTGGCCCAGGACACGGCCGTCGACGTGGACGACGCCACCGCCGCGATCCGGTATCCGTTGCGCCGGCATCACGTGGCGATGGTGCTCTGGTACCCGGACGCCGACTCCGACAGCGACGACCTGGCCCGGTTGCAGCGGTTCGTCCGTGAACTGGCCGGTGCCGTCGATGCCGCCGCCGCTCCGCTGTTCGCCGCGGCCGACCGCACCAGCGGGTGGGTCTGGTTGCCGTTCACCTCGGATCCCGGCGATCCGGCCGAGCAGATCCGCCGGTTCGCCCTCGGCCGGCCCGATACTCCGCACATCGCGATCGGGGCGGTGGGGGTGGGAGTCGACGGGTTCCGCCGGTCCCACCGCCAGGCCCAGCAGGCCCGCGCCGTGGCGGCACGGCGCGGGCCCGAGGACAAGATCGTGGCGTCCACCGATCCCGGATTGATGGCGGCCGCCTTACTCGGCGGGAATCCGGCCGCGGTCCGGGACTGGGTGGCCGACGTTCTCGGTCCACTGGCCACCGACACCGCGAGCGATGCGCGGCTGCGCGACACCCTGCGGGTATTTCTCCGGACCGGGTCCAGTTACAAGGCGGCCGCGCAGGAACTGGATCTGCACTACAACTCGGTGAAATACCGGGTGGGCCGGGCCGTGTCGCGGCGTGGCCGGCCCATCGCCGACGCCCGGCTCGACGTGGAACTCGCACTGCTGGTGTGCCACTGGTACGGCAAGACGGTCCTCACTCGCTGACCATCGAACGCGCTCCGAGGTCTCGGCGCGTGATCTTTGTCTCGCAGAGACAAGACTTCGGCAGTAATTCGTCCACGGACGACGGTGTGGTCCAGCTCACTGATTCCTAGCGTTGACGTATCCGTTCGACACCGAGGATTCAGGACCCGTCCATGCACCTTTCCGAGTTGCCCGACCTTCGAAGCCGCCACGATCCCGGCGCACCCTGTGTGGCCGACGATCAGGTCGAGTTGACCAACGCCGAATTCGCCGACGCGGTGCGGCGGGCCGCCACCGCGTTTGCCGCACAGGGAGTTTCGCCCGGTGACGTGGTCGCGGTGATGCTGCCGAACACCGTGACGCTGGTGGTATCCCTGTTCGCCGCATGGCGTCTGGGCGCCGCGGTGACGCCGATCAATCCGTCGCTCGTTCCGGCCGAGGTCGGCTTTCAGGGCGCCGACGCCGGCGCCAAGGTCCTGGTCACCGATCGGCCGATGGATATCGGGATCACCGTGCTCACCCCGGCCGAGCTCACCGCGCCCCCGCCCGCCGATACCACCGCCGAAGTCCGCGACGACGCGCTGGCCCTGCTGGTCTACACCAGCGGGACCACCGGGCGGCCCAAGGGCGTGATGCTCGACCACGCGAATCTGAAGGCCATGTGCGCCATGGTGATCGGCGCCTTCGAACTCACGGCCGCCGACCACAGCCTCCTGATCCTGCCGCTGTTCCACGTCAACGGGATCGTGGTGAGCACCCTCGCCCCGCTGCTCGCCGGTGGGCGCACCACGATCGCGGGCCGGTTCGCCCCCGGCACGTTCTTCGCCCGGCTCGAACGCAGTGGCGCCACCTACTTCTCTGCGGTGCCGACCATCTACACGATGCTGGCCGACCTGCCGCCGGAGGTCACCCCCGATACCTCGGCGGTGCGTTTCGCGGTGTGTGGCGCGGCGCCTGCCAGTGCCGAACTGCTGCGGAAGTTCGAAAGCCGTTACGGCATATCGATCGTCGAGGGTTACGGATTGTCCGAGGGCACCTGTGCGAGCGTGGTCAACCCGCTGCGTGGCCGCCGCAAGCCGGGCACGGTCGGTCTCCCGCTGCCCGGCCAGTCCATCCGCATCGCCGACCCGGACGGCACACCGGTCGCCGACGGCGCCGCGGGCGAGGTCCTGATCCAGGGCCCGAATGTCATGCGTGGCTACCTGAATCGGCCGGAGGACACGGCTCGCACAGTTGTCGACGGCTGGCTGCGCACCGGCGATATCGGCCGGATCGACGAGGACGGCTATCTCGTCCTGGTGGACCGCGCCAAGGACATGATCATCCGGGGCGGCGAGAACATCTATCCCAAGGAGATCGAGAGCGTCGTCTACCAGCTGCCCGAGGTCGCCGAGGCCGCGGTGGTCGGCCGGGCCAGCGAGCTCTACGGCGAGGAGCCGGTGCTGTTCCTCGCCCTGAATTCCGGCGCCACTCTCACCGCCGAACAGGTGCTCGCCCATACCCGGCGCAATTTGTCGAAATACAAACTGCCCGTGGCGATCACTTTCCTCGACGACCTGCCCAAGAACGCCGTCGGCAAACTCGACAAACCGTCGCTGCGCCGCGTGCCGACCGCCTGATCCGCCCCCACGAGAAGGAGATATTCCGATGGGATTCACCAAGCCGGATCTGCCGGCCGTCGATCCGGACACATTCCTGCAGCAACCGCTGATGGAGCGCATGCGCATCCTCGGCGCCGATTGGGCCGAGAACGGCTTCGGCTCACCGAAAATGGTGCATTGCGTCTACATCCTCAAGTTGATCGTGCTCTACGCGATCGGCGGAATCACCGTGGCCACACTGACTTCCGGCCTGCCGGCGTTCTGGCATGTCGCCGAATGGTGGAATCAGCCGATCGTCTATCAGAAGGCCGTCGTCTGGACGGTGCTGCTGGAGGTTCTCGGCCTCGCCGGTTCCTGGGGCCCGTTGGCCGGCAAGGTCAAACCGATGACCGGCGGCATCCTCTTCTGGGCCCGGCCCGGCACGATCCGGCAACGCCCGTGGGCGTGGATGCCCGGCACCGGCGGTGATCGCCGCACCTGGTTCGACGTCACCCTGTATCTGGCCCTGCTCGCGAGTTTGGTGATCGCGCTGGTTCTGCCCGGCGCGCACAGTGATTCGCTCGCGGCGGTACTTCCGGACAACACCTCCGGGCTCATCGCGCCCGCCGCGCTGACGGCGCCGATCGTGCTGCTGATCCTCAACGGCCTGCGCGACAAGGTCGTCTTCCTCGGCGCCCGCGGCGAGCAATATCTGCCGGCGCTGATCGCGTTCACGGTGTTCCCGTTCGTGAACATGATCGTCGCGTTGAAACTGCTGATCGTGGTCGTCTGGGTGTGCGCCGGCTTCTCCAAACTCGGCAAGCATTTCTCCAACGTGGTGCCGCCGATGGTGTCCAACAGCCCGTCGGTGCCGTTCAAATCGGTGAAACGCGCGCACTACAAGGATTTCCCGCGCGATATGCGTCCCTCCGGCATCGCGCATTTCATGGCCCACGTCAACGGCACCTGCGTGGAGATGCTGGTTCCGCTGGTGCTGTTGTTCTCCACGAACAAGTGGGTGACCCTGGTCGCGGTGCTGATCATGGTGATCTTCCACCTCTTCATCGTGTCCACCTTCCCGCTGGCGGTGCCGTTGGAATGGAACGTGCTGTTCGCCTACGCCACCGTCTTCCTGTTCCTGGGCTTCCCCGCCTGGAACGGATACGCCGTGTGGGACATGTCGCCGGTGTGGCTGGTCGTTCCGGTGGTCGCCGCGCTGCTGTTCTTCCCGGTGCTCGGCAATCTGCGGCCCGACAAGGTCTCGTTCCTGCCGTCGATGCGGCAGTACGCGGGCAACTGGGCCTCGGCGGTGTGGACGTTCACCCCGGGCGCCGAGGAGAAGTTGAACCGGGTGACCCGCTCGGCCCGCAATCAGATCGATCAGTTCATCGAATTCGGTTACGAACCGCAGTGGGCGGAGATCACCTTGCAGAAGACGATTGCCTGGCGCACCCTGCACAGCCAGGGGCGGGGCCTGTTCTCGCTGCTGATCTCACGGCTGCCCGATATCGATTCGCGCACGGTCCGGGAGGGGGAGTTCCTCTGCAACTCGATCGTGGGGTTCAATTTCGGTGACGGCCACTTCCACGACGAGGAGATGATCCGCGCGGTGCAGGACGAGGCTCGCTTCGAACCCGGCGAATGTGTGATCGCCTGGGTGGAGTCGGAGGCGTTCGGCAGCGGCGTGCAGCACTACAAGCTGATCGACGCCGCGCTGGGCGTGATCGAACGCGGCACCTGGAATGTCGCCGATGCCGTCGCCGAGCAGCCGTGGCTGCCCAACGGTCCGATTCCGTTGCGGCCCATCTGGGTTCGCCCGGTGCAGACCGAGCCCAGCCAGGACGATTTCGGAGTGGTGGCGTGACAACCGCACTGGTGGTCGGCGGCGGGCCCAACGGGCTCGCCGCCGCCGTCGCCCTCGCCTCCGAAGGTGTCGAGGTCACCGTGCTCGAGGCTGCCGAGCAGATCGGCGGCGGTACGCGCAGCTGCGAGGCCATCGTTCCTGGTCTGCTGCACGATCACTGCTCGGCCATCCACCCGATGGCCGTCGGGTCACCGTTCCTCGCCGGCCTGGGGCTCGACCGCTACGGACTGACCTGGCGGTTGCCCGAGATCGACTGTGTGCATCCGCTCGACGACGGCAGCGCCGGGGTGCTGTACCGCTCGGTCGAGCAGACCGCGGCCGGGCTCGGTCGCGACGGCTCGCGCTGGCGACTGGCATTCGACCGCCCGGTGCGCCGCTACGACGCGCTGAGCGAGGACATCATGCGCCCGCTGCTGCGCGTACCGCATCACCCGCTGACGTTGGCTCGCTTCGGGATACCGACGCTGCTGCCCGGTTCGGCCTTCGCCCGGGTGTTCCGCACCGAGCAGGCGCGGGCACTGTTCGGAGGCGTTGCGGTCCATGCCTTCCGGCCGCTGCACCATCCGCTCACATCGGCCGTCGGCCTCGGCATCCTCACCGCCGGTCATCGGCACGGCTGGGCGGTGGCCGAAGGCGGATCACAGGCGATTGCGGATGCGCTGGCGGCGCTGCTGGCGGAGCTGGGCGGAAAGATCGAGACCGGGGTGCGGGTCGAGTCGGCGGCACAGTTGTCGCCGGCCGACATCACCATGTTCGATCTGGCGCCCGATGCCGTCGCTCGTATTCTCGGCGATCGGTTACCGCGACGAGTTCGGCACGCGTTCGCCCGTTTCCGGCGCGGGCCCGGGGCCTACAAGGTCGACTTCGCGGTCGCCGGTGGGGTGCCGTGGACCGCTCCGCACGCGCACCGGGCGGGGACCGTGCACCTCGGCGGGACCTACGCGGAGGTGGCCGCCGGTGAACGCGAGATCCACGCGGGCCGGATGCCCGAGCGTCCTTTCGTACTGGTCGGGCAGCAGTATCTGGCCGATCCACAACGTTCGGCCGGTGACATTCACCCGGTGTGGAGTTACGCTCATGTGCCCAACGGCTATTCGGGCGATGCGACCGAGGCGATCATCGCGCAGATCGAGCGGTTCGCCCCCGGCTTCCGGGAACGCATTGTGGGACAGGCGGTTCGCTCGACCACCGAGATGGCCGTGTACAACCCGAACTATGTCGGCGGCGACATCATGACCGGCGCCAAGGACATTCGCCAGCTGATGTTCGGACCGCGAACCACGTTGTCCCCCTATAGCCTCGGCGTTCGCGGCATGTATATCTGCTCGGCAGCGACCCCGCCCGGACCGGGCGCCCACGGCATGTGCGGCGCCAATGCCGCCCGGCTCGCGGTGGCCGAACTGGTGGACCGGTAGGCGAGCCGCTCCGGCGGCTCGGAAACTCCGCGCCGTCCTCACTTCAAGACGTTGACCGCCCGCGCGATGACCAGTGCCGCGGTGATCAGCGACAACGCGGATTCGGCCATCATCAGCGTCTTGGCCCAGCGCGTCATCGGCATCACATCGGTGGGGCTGAACGCGGTGGCATTGGTGAACGACAGGTAGAGGTAGTCGAGGAATTCCGGCTCCCAGTCGGCGGGGGAGAGCTCGGGATTCTGCATCTGGACGAACAGGAAATCGGGTAGCTGTTCGCGGGCGTGCGCCCGTGCGGCCGGGCCGCCGCGATCGAGTTCCCAGAACCAGAGCGCGAATACGGTGACGTTGGTCAGCCAGATCGCCGCGCCGGAACCGAGCAGGACCGGCGGATCGTTGCTGAGCGTGCCGTTGATCAGGCCGGCCACCAGCCGGAACACCGACCAGGCGGTGGCGATGCCGAGCAGCGCCGACAACCCCAGGCTGCACCAACGCAGCCAGATCTCCTCACGGTCCAGGCGCACCGGGCTACTCGCCACCAGCACGATCAGCAGCACCGTTTCCAGCATCGGCAGCAGCCAGACCGGGCGCAGCTGAAAGTGATCGGGTAGCAGCACTTGCAGGACGATGATGCCCACCATCGCGGCCGTCGCCGCCCAGCGTGATTCGCCGGCCGTGCGGCGTGCCCACGCCGGAACGTCGTCGGTGTCGTTCTCGGAACCGCTCACCCGTGCAGTATTGCCCGCTGCGTGCCCGTCGGCAGCATGGCACGCGCTCGGGTCGCTACCGGTCGGTGGCCGCCACGTCGCCCACCGCGAAGACGTCGTCGAACCCACGACGCGCAGGGTCGGCAGCACCCCCGATGACGACCCGAGGTCCGGTCATGCCGCTCGTTTCCGCGGCGGCAGGGGAACGAATACCGAAACCCTGTGCACCACATCCCGATACGCCGGCCGCCGCTGCAGGCTGCGCTGTTCCATCATCGGAATGCTGACGCCCACGAACATCGCCACCATGGTCACCACCCCCGCGAGAACCCACCAGCTGCCCGGGGCCGCCGCGAGCCCGAACAGGCCGAACGAGAGCCAGACGCCGCACTCGCCGAAATAGTTCGGATGCCGCGACCACGCCCACACCCCGCGGTCCATGACCTGGCCGGGCGATGTGGTGGCGGCGAAGCGATGCATCTGCAGGTCGGCGACGGTTTCCAAGGCAACCGCACCCGCACCGATCACGACGGCGACGATATCGAGCGCACCGAACGGTTCGCCGGCGCGCGTCGCCACCACGTACACCGGAATCAGCCCGGCGAACACCTGCAGCGTCGGAAAGACGTGGATTCCGAACAGATCCGCGACGAAGGCGAACCTGCCCGCTCGTTCGCGCACCATCGGATAGCGCCAATCCTCATGGTGCATACCGGGAAAGGTCGTCACCCAGTTGGCGGTGAGCCGCACCGCCCACACCAGCATGACGGCCATCATCAGCCACCAGCGGGTCGTATTCGACGGCTCGTCGCTGCGAATCCACCAGTAGAAGGCCAGCAGGGGCGGGATCACGCTCCAGTACGGGTCGTAGAAGCTGGAATTCCGGTAGATCCGGCTGAATACGAAGATCACAACCGTGGCGATCAAGTCGGCGATCAGGCCGTTCAACCACAGCTGTCCGGTATCCGGCCCCCACAGCAGCCAGGCGAGACCCGCGACGACGGCTACGACATAGGCCAGCGCGACTCGAACCAGGGCGCCCACTCTGCTCATGAGCGCACTCTAGGCATTGCGCGGCCGAGCGGAGCCGGATTCGGACAACAGCCGCAGCTCCGCCGAATCGACGCCGCACGAGAAATTCGCCCTAGCGGGAAACGAATCGATCCAAGCGGCGCCCGGTTTCCTCGGTGTGGATGAGTGCCCCGATTTCGGTGCGCTCCAAGCCGTACCCGTCTCCGGTGCCCGCCGCGTCGATACACCGTTTGGCGGCGGTGTAGGCATCCGCGGGAAGATCGGCCAGGCGTTCGGCGAGCGTCATCGCCGTGGCTGCCGCATCGTCGACGGCCCAGTGCACGAGGCCGAGCCGCTCGGCCGTCGTCGCGTCGATCAGCTCCGCGCCGAGAATCAGCCGGTACGCGGTGGCCGGTCCGACCAGGCGGGTAAGCCGCTGAGTGCCACCGGCTCCCGGCAGCAAACCGATTCCGACCTCGGGCAACCCGATCTTGGCGGTAGCGCGCGCGACCCGGAAATCGCAGGCGAGGGCGAGTTCGAATCCGCCGCCGGTGGCCGCACCGCCGATCTCGGCGATCGTGGGTTTTTCCAGTGCCGCCAGGGCCGCGAACGCATCCTGCAGCAGCAGGCAGAACTTCTCCAGCCGCACACCCCGGTCGGGCAGTTCCCGCCACGAATCCATCATGGCGATATCGGCACCCGCGCAGAACACCTTCGCCGCACTGCGCACCACGACCGCACGCACCGCCGGATCGGCGCCGAATTCGGCTACCGCGGTGGCGAATTCACCGGCCTGTTCCTCGTCGAAGGCATTGACCGGCGGGCGGTCGAGGGTGAGGACGCCGACGGCGCCGGTACGAGACAGCGTGACCGACAAGATATTTCACTCCATGAGATGTCGATAGCGCTCGGCGACTCCGGGGGCGAGCACGGTGGGCAGCACGAAACGTACCTGTGCCCGGATGTACTGCTCGACGGTGTAGCGCGGCGCGAAATGCCAATGTTTGAGGGCCCAGGCGTGGGCGAGCATCATCAGGTTGAAGACGACGAGATCCGGATCGAGGTCGTTCATCAGACCCGCCGCGATACCCGCCTCGACGGCGGCCCGCAGCGGGGCGGAGGTTTCGACCTCGAGCTCCTTGATCCGTTCGCGGCCCTCCGGATCGAGGGTCCGGCTCTCCCGATAGGTCAGGACCACGGCGTCGAGATTCTCGTCGACGATTTCCACGTAGTGCCGGAAACCGGCGACGAGCCGCTCCACCGGATCGTCGCCGACCGCGTCCATGGCCGGAGCCAATTCGTTCCGGAAGGCGTCGAGAATATCGACGATCGCCGCGAGCAGCAGGTCTTCCTTACCGCCGAAATACTTGTAGATGAGTCCGACGCTCACATCGGCCTGATCCGCGAGCGCCTGCATCGACATCTGATGAAAGCCCGTGGTCTGCATGACGGCGACGGCCGCGTTGAGGAGTTGGCGCCGGCGCGAGCTGGTTCGCACCGCGCGCACCGCCTCCTCGAGTTCCATCGGTGCGGATCGCTTCGCCATCGGGCATACCCTTCCGTATCTGCGCAGTCGAATGAACGACGGTTCACTCAACTCTAGAGTGGTCCACCGAAAATCAGATGCCCAGCTCCTTCGCGATGATCGTCTTCATGATCTCGGTGGTGCCGCCGTAGATGCTCTGAATACGCGCGTCGACGAAGGCCCGCGAGACCGCGTATTCGCGCATATACCCGTAGCCGCCGTGCAACTGCAGGCAGCGGTCGGCCACTCGCATCTGTAATTCGGTGGTCCACCATTTCAGCCGGGCGGCGCGGGCCGCGGTGAGGCCGCCGGAAATGTGTTCGGCAAGGCAGTCGTCGAGGAAGGTCCGCGCGATATCGAGTTCGGTCGCCAATTCCGCCAGCACGAATTGCGTGTTCTGGAAGCTCGCGATCGAGGCGCCGAAGGCCTTGCGTTCGCGCACGTAGTCCAGGGTGTGCGCGAGCACTCCCTCGGCCGCCGCGACCGCGCCGACCGAGAGCGACAACCGCTCCTGCGGCAGATTCCGCACCAGCTGATAGAAGCCCTCGCCGTCGGCGCCGAGCCGGTTCGCCACCGGCACCCGCATCTCGGTGAAGGTGAGTTCGCTGGTGTCCTGGGCGTGCAGGCCGATCTTCTCCAGGTTGCGGCCGCGGCCGAATCCCGGTGTGTCGGCCTCGACGACCAGCAGCGTCAGCCCCTTGTGCTTGTCCTCGCCGGTGCGGACCGCGACCACGAACAGGTCACCGTTCTGCCCGTTCGAGATGAAGGTCTTGCTGCCGTCGACCACGTAATACTCGCCGTCGCGTACGGCGGTGGTGCGAATGCCGGTGAGATCGCTGCCCGTACCCGGTTCGGTCATGGCGATCCCCAGGACGGTCTCACCGGTGACGACGCCGGGCAGCCAGCGGGCCTTCTGCTCCTCGTCGGTGAGATCGGTCAGATAGGGCAGCACCACATCGTTCTGCAGGGAGAACGCGATACCCGCCGCGGCCGCACCCGCCCGCGTGATCTCCTCGATCACGATGGCGTGGTAGCGGAAATCCTCGACTCCCGGCCCACCGAAACGCTCCGGGACCGGGAAGCCGAGCAGTCCCAGCTTGCCCGCCTCGGTGAACAGCGATCGGTCCAGCCGGCCGGCGTGTTCCCAGTCCTCGTGGGCGGGCGCGACCGTCTGCCGGACGAAATCGCGGACCACGGAACGGAATTGGCGGTGTTCGGAGTCGTACTCCAGTCGTGCGTTCATGGGACCTCTTGTCAGCGGAAGGCGTTCTGGCCGGTGAAGGCCTGGCCGAGCACGAGTTGATGCATCTCCGGCGTCCCCTCGTAGGTGAGGACGGATTCGAGATTCACCATGTGCCGGATGATCGGATATTCGAGCGAAATACCGTTGCCGCCCAAAATGGTTCGCGCGGTGCGGCAGATCTCGATCGCCTCGCGGGTGTTGTTGAGTTTGCCGAAGCTCACCTGTTCGGGCCGCAGTCCCACCGAATCCTTGAGCCGGCCCAGATGCAGCGAAAGCAGTTGGCCCTTGTGCAGTTCGACGGCCATATCGGTGAGTTTGGCCTGGGTCAGCTGAAATCCGGCGATCGGACGTCCGAACTGATTGCGCTGCATCGAATAATCGCGAGCCGCTTGCCAGGCCGAGCGCGCCGCGCCCATCGAACCCCAGATGATGCCGTAGCGCGCCTCGGACAGACTCGACAGCGGCGCCTTGACGCCGCGGCCCTCGGGCATCATCGCCTCGGCGGGCAGGCGCACGTCGTCGAGGACCAGTTCGCTGGTGATCGAGGCGCGCAGCGACAGTTTGTGTTTGATGGTGTGTGCGCTGAAACCCTGGGTGTCGGTGGGGACGATGAAACCGCGGATGCCCTCGTCGGTGTTGGCCCACACCACCGCGACATCGGCGATCGAGCCGTTGGTGATCCACATCTTGCGCCCGTTGAGGATCCAGTCGTCACCGTCGCGCTTGGCGCGGGTCTGCATGGCCGCCGGATCGCTGCCCACATCCGGTTCGGTGAGGCCGAAGCAGCCGATGATCTCGCCCGTGGCCATACCCGGCAGCCACCGCTGCTTCTGTTCCTCCGAACCGTTGTTCCAGATGGAGAACATGGCCAGCGAGCCCTGCACCGAGACCAGCGAGCGGATACCGGAATCGCAGGCCTCGAGTTCCAGGCAGGCCAGACCGTAGTGCACGGCCGAGGCGCCGCTGCATCCGTAACCCTCGAGATGCATGCCGAGTACACCGAGCCTGCCGAATTCGCGGGCCAGATCGCGCGCGCCGGGCAGATCGCCGGCTTCGAACCAGTCGGCGATATGCGGGGTGATGTGCTCGGCGCAGAAGCCCCGCACACTGTCGCGCACGGCCCGTTCGTCCTCGGACAGCAGCGAATCGATGGCCAGCGGGTCGAGTGCGTCGAAGGCGGGGGGACGTTTCGCGCTCATGCGTTTTCCTTGTCCGGATAGGTGAACAGGCCGGCCGCGGCATCGTCGCGGGCCTGTTCGGTGAGTTTGTAATGCAATTTCTTGCCGGTGGCCGACACCGGCAGCGAATCCACGAAGCGGTAGGCGCGCGGGCGTTTGAACGCCGAGAGCATGGGATGGGTGCGGCAGTGCCGGTCCAGCTCCGCCACGCCCACTCCGGGCTCGGCGGCGACCACATAGGCCACCACCACCTGCCCCCAGCGCTCGTCGGGTATGCCCACCACCAGGCAATCGTCTACGCCGGGATGTTCGTTGAGCGCCTCCTCGACCTGGACGGGGTGGACGTTCTCGCCGCCGGACAGCAGCATGTCGTCCTTGCGTCCGACGATGGTGACGAATTCCTGCTCGTCCCAGGTGGCGAGGTCACCGATATACAACCAGCCGCGATGGAACTTGCGGGCCTCCTGATCGGGCGAGTCGACGTAGGCATTGGCGCCCTTCGGTGAGCGGACGATGACCTCGCCCACTTCCGTGCCGTCCTTGGCGACGGTCTCCTCCGGCTCGGCCAGCCGGTCGTCGAGTACCCGGACCACCGCCACGTCGTCGTCGATGCACGCGCGCCCGGCGGTTCCGGCCATGGCCGGCAGATCGGACGGGCGCAGGAAGGTGTTCCAGAATCCCTCGGTACTGCCGTATCCGTTGAAGATGTTGGGATTCAACACCTTCTGATAGCGCAGCGCCGCCTCGCGTTCCAGCGGAGCGCCCATCGTCACGATGCCGCGCAGGCTCGACAGGTCGCGGCGCCGGGCCTCCTGTGCGTGGGCGAGCATGGCCAGATTGGTCGGCGCGCCGATGAGGAAGGTCAGGCCGTAGCGCTGCACATGATCCAGGGTGGTGTCGGCGTCGAAGGCGCGCATCGGTACCAGGGAGGAGCCCAAGTAGAACGTGGGATTCGGTCCGGCGCAATACAATCCGCCGCGATGGAACCACGGGGTCATGTTCAGCGTCTTGTCCTCGGGCGACATCGGGAAATGCATGATGACGTCGTGTGCGCTGAAGATCTCCACCAGGCTGTTGAGCGGCACGCCCTTCGGCATCCCGGTGGTGCCGGAGGTGTACAGGCGGGTGGTCTCGTCCCACACCGTGCGATCCGGCTGGAGCGCCCGCGCCGTCGCCGCGACCAGGTCGTCGAAGCGGACCGCGCCCGGTAGTGGCTCACCCGGTCCCACCGCCACCAGCAGACCGGGCCGGAACTCGCTGCGCTCCAACGCCTCTCGCACCATCGGCGTGAGGTCGGTGTCGTAGACGAAGACCCGCGGACGGTTCGAAGCGAGGATGTAGGACGTCTCACCGGCGGCGAGCCGGAAGTTCATCGGCGAGCCGACTGCTCCGGCGGCCTGCGTCGCCAGATAGAGCTCGGCGAACTCGACCCCGTTGAACAGCTGATATGCCACGACGTCACCCGTCTCGACACCGGCGTCGGCGAGGCCGGTGGCCAGCCGGTCGACGCGGTCGCCCAGTTCGGCGTAGGTGACGGTCGTCCCGGTCGCCGGATCCTCGATCGCCGGGTGCTGGGCGTAGCGGTGGACGTTGCGCCGGAAACCGTTGAGGTAGGTGAAATCGTGTTCGAAGTACTGCCGGTAGGCATGGGCGTCGTACATCTGGTCCTCCGAAGTCGGCGCGGCGCTCAGCCGGCCATGGTGAGTCCGCCGCTGACGCTGAGCACCTGACCGGTGATGAACGACGCGTCGGGGGAGGCGAAGAACAGAGCCGGGGCGGCGACCTCCTCCGGCCGGGCGAGGCGGCGGAACGGAATCGCCTTGATCAGCGCCTCTTTCAGCTTCTCGTCCTGGGCCTGGAACAGCGGGGTGTCGGTCGGCCCGGGGCAGACGCAGTTGACGGTGATCGAGTAGCGGGCCATCTCGCGCGCCAGCGATTTGGTCAGGGCGATCACTCCGCCCTTGGCGCCGGCGTAGATGGTTTCCCCGGAGCTGCCGACGCGCCCGGCGTCGCTGGCCAGGTTGACCACCCGACCGCCGCCGGCCTCCACCATGCCCGGCAGGAACGCGCTGCACATGTGCACCGGCCCCAGGTAGTTGATCGCGACCACCTTCTGCGCGAATTCCGGTGTGGCGTTGAGGAATTTGTCGGTGCGGTCCCAGCCGGCGGCATTGACCAGGATGTTCGGCACCCCGACCTCGGCGTGCACCCGATCGCGCAGGGCCTGCACCTGCTCGGCGTCGGCGATGTCGACCTGCATGGCGAAGATGTGGTCGGACTGCTGTTCGGCGGTGCGCTTGGCGGCGTCGAGATCCAGATCGGCGGCCACGACCCGGTCGCCGCGGGCGGCCAGGGCCAGGGTGATCGCCCGGCCGATACCCGAACCGGCTCCGGTGACTACCGCAATGGTGTTGTCGCTCATCGTGTTCGGCTCCTCAGTTACCGGTGACCGCGCGGGCGGAGGGGAAGTTGGGGGCGCGCTTCTCGCGCAGGGCGGTATAGCCCTCGGTGACATCCGGGCCCATGAAGCAGAGCATTTCGTAGGCGGCGGACTGGTCGAAGATGGGACCGGCCTGCTTGAGCCAGTTGTTGAGCGCCTTCTTCGTCCACCGGATGGCCAGCTGGGAACCGCCGGCGAGCTTGCCCGCGACCGCGAGCGCGTCGTCGAGCACCTGTTCGCGCGGCACCGCGCTGGTGACCATGCCGATGCGCTCGGCCTCGGCGCCGACGACCATCTCGCCGGTCAGCAGGTAGTACTTGGCCTTGGCCATACCGGACAGCAGCGGCCACAGGATCGCCGCGTGATCGCCCGCGGCCACGCCGAGCTTCACGTGCCCGTCGCCCAGCTTGGCGTCCTCGGCGCAGATCGAGATATCGGAGAGCAGCGCCACCACCAGCCCGGCGCCGACCGCGACGCCGTTGATCGCGGCGACGACCGGCTTCTCGCAGTTGATCATGTTGTAGACCAGGTCGCTCATCTCCTGCAGCATGTTCGCCACCCGCTCGTGGTTACCGGCCATGCGCTCGACCATCGCCAGGTCACCGCCCGCGGAGAACGCTTTGCCGGCGCCGGTGATGACCGCGACCCGGGTTTCGGGATCGCCGGAGACATCCGTCCAGACCCGGGCCAGCTCGGCGTGCATCTGCTCGTCGGCGGCGTTGTATTTCTCCGGCCGGTCGATGGTGATCAGCAGGACGCCGTCGTCCAGGCGTTTGAACGTGAGCTGGGAGTAGGTCGAGAAATCCATTGCGCTTCCTTCTGCTCCGACGAGTCGGCGAGCGGACCACCGCCGAATGAGTGAACTAGCATTTGTTGTGAATGAACGTACATTCACCACGCGAGTGTGTCAAGGGCCACACTCGGCGGTGGATGCCCGCCGGGCGGCCCGACGTGCGGATTCACCGGTTGCCTGACAGGGCGGGCGCCGGGTGCGACGATGATCGGCATGGGCGATTCCGACGATCAGTGGTACTACTGCCTCAAGCATCACCGCGCCGAACAGAGCAAGCGGTGCTGGTTCGCCGACCGGATGGGGCCGTATCCGGACCGTGCCACCGCCGAGCGGGCGCTCGAGATCGTGCGCGAACGCAATGCCCGCGAGGATGCCCGCGACGGGAGAGACTGAGCCGCTCGTGCCCTCTCAGGTGGGTGGGCTACGGTTCTCCAGAGCACGTCGTGCCCGGATCCGGGCGCGCGCAGTCAGGTCGAATCGAGTGGAGGGCGACTTGTGAAGGTGACCGTGGTGGTGCCGACCTACAACGAGCGGGAGAACCTGCCGGTGGCGGTGGAGCGGCTGACCGCACTACCGGTCGCCGATCTGCACGTTCTGGTGGTCGACGACAACTCCCCGGACGGTACCGGTGAGGTCGCGGACAAACTGGCCGCCGAGCTGCCGTCCGTGGTGGGTGTGCTGCACCGGACCGAGAAGGACGGCCTCGGCCGTGCCTACATCGCCGGCATCACCGCGGCGCTCGACCAGGGCGCCGACGTGGTCATCCAGATGGACGCCGACCTCTCCCACCCGGCCGAGGTGATTCCGGCCATGTTGGAGAAGCTCGAGACCTCCGATGCCGGTGTGGTCCTGGGATCGCGCTACGTCGAGGGCGGCTCGACCGCGGCGGAGTGGAAGTGGTATCGCAAGGCCCTGTCGGCCTGGGCGAACTTCTACGTCAACGCGATCCTGCGGCTCGGCGTCAAGGACGCGACCGCCGGATTCAAGGCGTGGAAGGCGGAGACGCTGCGGGCCATCGATGTGGCCTCGATCCACAGCAACGGTTATTCGTTCCAGGTCGAGATGAACTACCGCACGATCAAGCAGGGTATTTCGATCGCCGAGGTGCCGATCCGCTTCGAGGAGCGCACCAAGGGCGCGTCGAAGATGAGCCTGAAGGTGCAGCTGGAATCGGCGCTGATGCCGTGGAAGCTGCTGTTCGGCCGTCGCGTCTAGCGGCTGGGGCGTTAGGGGGCTGGGGGCGTCCGGGACCTAGGGCACTGCCTCCACGGCCGCATCGTCCGGCCAGTCCAGCAGCGTGTCGATGAACAGCTGCCGCACGCGCGCGATGTCGGCGTCCATGTGCTGCGGATCCCAGCCGCTCACATCGATCGGTGCCAGGACCGCCACATCCACCGTGCCCTTGCGCACGATCGCCGAATTCCGCCAGGCGATTTCGCCGGAGTTGCGGATGACGAGCGGAATGATCGGCACCCCGGCCTCGATCGCGATATGGAAGGCGCCCTTCTTGAAGGGGCCGATCCGCGGCGTCATCGAGCGTGTGCCCTCCGGCGCCACCACGAGCGAGAGCCCGCCACGCAGGGTGTCGACGACCGGTTCCAGCGCCGCCTTCGCACTCGTGGTGTCGGAGCGATCGATGAAGGTCGCCTCGGCGAATCGCAACAGCGGGCCGAAGACCGGGTTGGTGGTGACCTCCTTCTTCACCACCGCGGTGAATCCCGAACGCAGCACCGCGGCCAGCACCACCATGTCGAACTGGCTCTGGTGATTGAACAGGAAGACGGCCGGACGCGGCTGCCGGGCGTGCTCGGCGCCCACCACCCGCACCCGCACGCCCGTGGTGCGCAGGGTGACGTCGGCGGCGGTGGCGATCATGGCGTCGGCCATCGCCCGGTGGCGGCGGGTGGCGGCGCGGGAGGCGACCCCGAAGGCGGCGCCGCTGAGCAGCCCGGTGAAACCGACCGCGGTACGGGCGAAGTCGGTGACGCGGGCCGGTTCCCGCGGCTTGAAGGTGAGGGTCGGCCAGTCGCGTTCACCGGCGGTCATGGACATGCGCGGTCCCGGATTGACCGCGACCGGATGGCCGACGGATTCCAGCAGTGGGATATCCGGGGCCGCGTCGGCATAGGCGTAGCTGTCGGCGGGATCGATATCGTGTTCGGCGGCGAAGCGCCGCACCGCCGCGGCCTTCTCGTTGCGCCACAGCGGTTTTCCCTCGGTGAAGCCGGTGAGGACGCCGTCGGCGGTGGCCATCGCGGTGTAGAGCACGTGGTCCACCCCGAGTTCCCGGGCCACCGGTAGCACCTGGAAACGGGTGAGGCTGGTGACCATCACCACCGTGTGCCCGGCCCCCTCGTGCTCCCGGACGAGTTGCCACGCTTCGGGATACACGTGCCCGTAGACGGTGCTGCGGAACAGTTGTTCGCCGAGTTCGGTGAGCTCTTCCTCGGTACGGCCCGCCCACACTCGGGCGAGGCGCTGCAGGAAGCGCTCGTACTCACCCTCGGTCCGCGAACCGCGAATGCTGTACAGCAGCGTGTCGGTCAGTGCCCGGCGCGAGTCGCGTCCGCGCAGCAGGCGCAGCGGTGCGGCGGCGGGAGCGAAGCCCGCGACGACCGTTCCGCCGAAGTCGAATACGGCCGCCACTCGCGGGCCCTGCGGCCCGGTCCGGATGGCGGAAATCGCTTCGGAAAGGTTCACACTGTCCCCTGCGGTGCGCGGCTGGACGGATCGAGAGCGGCCGCACGGGAGATGCGAGCGCCGATGGTGCGCAGTTCGTCGGCCAGCTCGCGGCGACGCCGCGCGAGATCCGGTGTGCCCGGATCGAGCAGACCGTAGTTCTCGGCGAGTTTCACCGCACTGGAGAACAATTCGGACGATACCGATTCGGTGCTGTGCAGCCGCTGCTGCAGCAGCATCTGGCGTCCGACGGCCAGGCATTCGTCGATGAACTGTTTGCGGTCCAGCGGTGCGGCCGGATCGGCGGCGGCCAGGCGCTCGGCCACCACGAGCTGGGCATCGAAGAACGAGCGCACCACGCGGTGCGCCATGATGAATCCCGAATCGGCCAGCGCGCAGACCAGTTCCGCGGCACTGCCGCGCTGCTCCCAATCGCGGTCCACCAGGAGCATCTCCGCGCTCATCTCGGCCGCGAATTCGATCCGGTCGGGGAAGAAGAACTCGAATTTGAGCAGATCGCGCAGCCGGTAGGCGGCATCCCAGATGGCCTCGATACCGGGTGCGGCGCCGGCCTGCTGGTCGGCCACCTCCAGAATCGCCAATTCCAGAATCGCCCGGTTCACGAACCAGTGCACGGCACTGTTGCGATAGAACGCGGCTTCCAGATGGGCGCCGGCCTCGATCGAATACACCGGTTCCAGCCCGCCCCGGTACACCGTCACCACCCTGGCCAGCGACAGCTGTTCCAGAACCACCGCCAGACCCTGATCGTCGCGCAGCGTATCCAACTCGCCGGTCGGCAGCGCGCGGCGTGAGATGTAACCACGGACCGGCTCCAGCGTCTGGCGCACCTCGCCGAGGGTGAGTGCGCGCTCGTGCACACCGAGCAGGGCCAGCGTCACCAGCGCGTTGACCGTGACCGGAGTGACCGCGTTGATGCCGACCGCCACCTCGAAAGCCAAGCGCTGCACGGCTTTGCGCTGCCGGTCCGACACTTCTTCCGGATCCGGAGCGAGCGATTCCGCGATCGGCTGCATCGGATCGCCGTGGGCGGCCAGCCGGTCGCGCGCCGAGAGCGGCGCGCCGAAACGGACGTAGACGCGCCCGGCGGAATGTTGCTGGCTGCGGATGTAGCGGGCCAGCCAGGTCAGCCCCTCGGGCTTCTTGGCGCCGCCGACCTGTTCGGTCGCAATGGATCCCAACTCGTTGAGCCGTTCGTAGGTGATCGACACCGGCACCAGCATCACATCGTCGATGCGCAGCGAACGGATGGCCGAGGCCAGGTAGTTCAGCAGTCCGAACCGGGGCGGGCGCAACTTCCCGGTACGGGTGCGCCCACCCTCGAAGTACCACTCCAGATTGAAGCGTTTGGCGAGCAGATAGGCGAAGTACTCCTCGACCACGGCCTTGTAGATCTCGTCGTCGCCGAAGCTGCGGCGAATGAAGACGGTGCCGGTGCGACGCGCGATCGGCCCCATCGGCCAGAAACCGAGATTGGCGCCGCCGATCACGTGGTTGGGAGGAAAGTCGTTGCGCGCCAGCGCGTCACCGAGGACGAAGGCATCCACATAGGAACGATGCGAGGGCAGGAACACCAGCGGGTAGTTTCGATTGAGGCGCCGCAGTGCCGCGAGCCCGGACCGGTCGCAGTCGATCCTCCAGGCCGAGGCGTGCACCGGCCGCATCGCCTGGGTGAACAGATCCGAGATCAGCCGGCTCTGCGCGGCCACGAGTTCGCGCAGCGCCTTCTCGGCCCGGCGGTACACCTCGCGCGGTTCGGTTCCGGTTTCGGTGGCGATCGTGTCGAGGCGGCGCAGGAAGTCTGGGGAGTCGAGAATCTCCTCGACCACCATCCGGGGAACCTTGTACCGGTCGCCGATCACCGATCGTTCGGCGCGTTCCAGCGCCACCGTGCCCGCACGGACGATCGCCCGCGCGAACGGTTCCGAACTTTCGGCGGCCCCGGGGTTGTTCGTACGCAGATCGCTGAGCCGTGCGGGCTGTCCGGTGAGAATGAGATGCCGGTCGGGCGCCTTGTCCACCAGCCGGCGCTGCAGCAGCCGGTGGGGCCGGCGCGGATTGCTCAGCAGCGCCAGATCGGCGAAGGTGGTGCGCCGCACGCCGTCTCGTTCGGGCGGCAGCCACAGCACCCGGATCGGGATCACCAGCGGGTCGTCGCGGCGGCCGACGAGCCGGGCGGCGATAGCGGCGGCGTCCAGGTCGATCTGCGTGACGGGAGCGTCGATTCCGAGTTCGGCGGCGATCCCGCCCTCGGCGAGCCAGCCGCCGATCAATTCGCGTTCCACCGGCGACACCGCGTCGACCAGGGCGACGGCCGAGCGCGGCAGATCCTTCGCGGTACTCGGAGCCGGATTGCCGGCAGCGTGATCGATCATGGCGGGCCCCTCCTCGACGGCGCTCCACCATTCAAGCTCGCGGAAGCATATTCGCGCAGGAAGTTGACCATGACGCTCGCAAAGCGATTCCGATGTGTGCTCCGGCACAATACCGAAAAGGACAGGTAATGCTAACCTCACCTCTTGTAGTTAGGTAAGCATAACCTTGGAGGAACGGTGTCGACCACGGACGAGCGGGTGCGAAACGGTTACGGGGACGATCCGGGGGCGACGGGGCAGCTGGCAACGGGGACGGAGGTGACGGGCACGGCGTCGGCGATCGCACCCGCCGACGCCATGGCGGCGCTCGCCGCGGCCGACCGATTCGGCGAGTACGTCGGTTACGAGGGGCCCGACGGCTGGGTGTTCGCCGCCGATCCGATCGGCAGCATCGAATTGGACTCCGGCGAACTGCGTGTCGAATGGGAGGGCCGGTCCACCGTCGAACCGTGGCAGGGCCGCCCGGCCGCGGTGATCGACGCGGCGCTGGCCACGCTGCCGCTGCGGGGTCGCAACGCCTACGGCTGGATCGGATTCGAATTCTGCGCCTGGGCGCTGGGCGCCGATGCGCACGTTCCGGCCCGAACCACCCTCGCGCAGCTGATGATTCCGCGCATCGAGGTGCGCATCGACGCCTCCGGCGTGCGGGTGTCCGGTGCGACGCCCCGCGAGACCGCGGAGATCCACGAACTGATCGCGCAGGCGAGTGCGACACCTCCGGCGTCGGCGCGGCCGGTGGATGTCACCATCGATCCCACCGACTATCGCGGCCGGGTCGCCGAGGCGGTCGACGAGATCCGGGACGGGCGGTATCAGAAGGTGATCCTGTCGCGAAAGGTGGATCTGCCCTTCCCCGTGGACGTTCCGCAGACCTATCGGCTCGGGCGCGCCAACAACACGCCCGCGCGCTCGTTCCTGTTGCGACTGGGCGGCCTGGAGGCGGCCGGATTCAGTCCCGAGCTGGTGGCCTCGGTCGACCGCCACCGGGTCGTGACCACCGAGCCGCTGGCCGGCACCCGCGCCTTCGGTCGCGGCGAGACGGCCGATGCCGCCGCGCGCGAAGAGCTGGTGGGTGATCCGAAAGAAATTGTCGAGCACGCCATTTCGGTGCAGACCTCGTTCGGCGAGATCGCCGCGGTGGCCGAGCCGGGCAGCACCGCCGTCTCCGATTTCATGGCGGTGCGCGAACGCGGGAGTGTGCAACATCTGGCCTCCACCGTGCGAGGCACCCTCGCCGAGGGCAAGAGCGCCTGGGATGCGCTGGAAATGCTGTTCCCTTCGGTGACCGCCTCCGGTATCCCCAAGCGCACCGGCGTGGACGCGGTGTTCCGTCTCGACCACGACGCCCGCGGCCTGTATTCCGGTGCGGTGGTGACCGTTTCGCCGGGCGGCGCGCTGGAGGCCACGCTGGTGCTGCGGGCGATCTACCAGACCGCGGAGGGCGCTTGGCTGCGCGCCGGAGCCGGCATCGTCTCCCAGTCGCGCCCGGAGCGCGAATTCACCGAGACCTGCGAAAAGCTGGGCAGCGTAGCGCCTTACGTCGTCGAAGCCCGATAGAACGAGCCCGGCGGGACCTACCGCCGGGCTTTCTCGTACCGGAGGGGCCGTGGGACGAGAGTTCGGTACGGCGGTCAGGCTCGGTTCGGCGCGGTCGCGGTCTGCGTGTCGTAGCGGGCCCGCAGCACCTTCTTGTCGATCTTGCCGACGGCGGTGAACGGCAGCGCGTCGGCCTGTTCGAGAAGGTCGGGCAGTTTGTAGGTCGCCAGGCCGCGAGCGGTGAGGAACTCCTTGATCTCGGCCAGGCTCGGCATCTCGCCGTCGATCACCAGGACGGCACAGACCTTTTCGCCGAGGGCCGCGTCGGGCAGTCCGACCGCGGCCGCGTGCCGGACCGCGGGATGGGCCAGCAGGTGTTCCTCGAGTTCGTCGCAGGAGACGTTCTCGCCGCCGCGATTGATCACATCCTTGATCCGGCCCGAGACGATCAGATGCCCGCTCGGCAGTTGCCGCACCAGATCACCGCTGCGGTAGTAGCCGTCGGGGGTAATGGCGCGGGAATTGTGTTCCGGCGCACGGTAATAGCCGCGAATGGTGTACGGACCACGGGTGAGCAGTTCGCCCTCCTCGCCGGGTGCGACGTCGTTACCCTCGCCGTCGACCACGCGGACCTCGTCGGCGGGGGAGAGCGGGCGGCCCTGGGAGATCAGAATCGTTTCCTCGGCATCGTCGAGGCGGGTGTAGTTGATCAGTCCCTCGGCCATGCCGAACACCTGCTGCAGGGTCGCGCCCAGGGCCGGAGTCACCTCGCGGGCATTGACCTCGGCCAATTTCGCGCCACCGACCTGCAGCAGCCGCAGGCTGGACAGGTCGGCCTCCTCCCATTCCACCGCGGCACACCACAATTGGGCCAGCGGCGGCACCACCGCCGTCACGGTGACGCCGTGGCGTTGGATGGTCGCGAACGCGTTCTCCGGGCTCGGGTCGGCCAGCATGACGACCGACGCGCCCGCGGCGACCGCGCCCAGAATGCCCGGGCAGGAGAGCGGAAAGTTGTGTGCGGCGGGCAGTGTCGCCATGTACACGTCGCCGGAGGTGAGTGCGCAGATCTCGGCGCCGGCGCGGGCGTTGTAGTGGTAGTCGTCGTGGGTGCGGGCGATGAGTTTCGGCAGGCCGGTGGTGCCGCCGGAAACGAGCATCACCGCGATACCGGACGCATCGACTTCCGGCAGCGAATCGCCTTCGCGCGCAATCGTTCGCAGATCGACGTAGTCGCCGGGATCGCCGAGTACGAAGATCGTGCGCAACGACGGCACCCGCGCGGCCACCGCGGCCGCCAGTTCGCGGTAGTCGAAGTCGCCGGCCTTGTCGGCGACGATGTAGCCGGCGGCCCCCGACAGCCGGGTCAGATGTTCGATCTCGGCCTGCCGATGCGCCGGCAGGGCCAGTACGGGCACGATCCCGGCGCGCAGCAGCCCGAACAGCACCTCCACGAATTCGGTCACATTGGGCAGTTGAACCACTACGCGGTCGCCGGGCTCGAGTCCGAAGGCGAGTAGCCCGTGGGCCGCGCGATCGGCGCGGCGATCGAGTTCGGCATAGTCGATCGGCCCGCTCTCGGTGTGCAGGGCGGGACGCCGGGGCCCGCGGCGGGCGGCGTCGCGCAGCAGCTCGCCCAGCGGTTCGCCGCGCCAGTAGCCCGCGGCCCGATAAGTTTCGGCGAGTTCGGCCGGAAACGGTACGAAACCGTGGAGGAGGTCCTGCTGAGCGGGGGATATCGAAGTCACGGGTAACGCCTCACCGGTCGAGCTGCGCAGTGTCGAGCTGCCTTAGATAGGTTAGGCAACCCTATATCAGGTGAGGTCGTGTCGCGTCACGGGCGACCCGAAACGCCACGGCCCGGCTCGCGACAACAGCGCGGAGCGGCCGGTGCCCGCCTAGACTCGTGCGGGTGAGCGGTTGGAACATCTCCGATATTCCGGACCAGAGCGGTCGCACGATCATCGTGACCGGCGCGAACAGCGGACTGGGCGCGGCCACCACCAGGGCCCTGGCGCAGGCCGGTGCGCAGGTGATCATGGCCTGCCGCGACGAGGTGAAGGCCCGGGCGGTCGCCGACACCATCGGCGAACGGGTGCAGGTGCGCAGGCTCGACCTGGCCGACCTGTCCTCGATTCGCGAATTCGCGCGCACGATCGAGGGCGCCGATGTGCTGATCAACAACGCCGGCGTGATGGCCCTGCCGCTGCGCCGCACCGCCGACGGCTTCGAAATGCAGTTCGGCACCAACCATCTCGGCCATTTCGCGCTGACCGGACTGCTGCTCGACAAGATCTCCGATCGCGTCGTCACGGTATCCAGCGGCGCCCATATGATCGGCCGCATCGACCTCGCCGATCCGAACTACCAGCATCGGCGCTACGAACGCTGGCGTGCCTACGGTCAGTCGAAACTGGCGAATCTGATGTTCGCCTACGAACTCCAGCGCCGCCTGTCCGCGGCCGGTTCGCCGAAGGTCTCGGTCGCGGCCCATCCCGGCTACGCCAGCACCGAACTGCAATCGCATACGGAGTCGTTCCTGGACGCGATCATGGCCCTGGGCAACCGGATTCTCGCCCAGTCGGCCGAAATGGGCGCGCTACCAAGCCTTTACGCCGCCACTGCGAAGGTCGAACCCGGCGCCTTCTACGGCCCGACCCACCTGGGCGGCCTGCGTGGTTATCCCGAGCGCTGCGGCTCCTCGGCCGCCTCCCGCGACGAGGTCACCGCCCGCCGCCTCTGGGACCTGTCCGAACAACTCACCGACGTGACCTACTCGTTCGCCCGCCGCTGAGCCGCTTCGAATCGGTGTGATCGGCATCACTTCCGCGGATGTCACACCGGGTGGGTGCTGCGCCGTCATCTCTGTGTAGCGACGCCGCGAAGCGCGGCTCACTGTGTACAGGAGGATGGTCATGGAACCCCGTTTCGCTCTGTTCAGCAACGAGATCGCCGCCAAGTTCGTCAAGCGGATCGGTAACGCTGGCCAGGTCGTGGACAACTCACCGCTGCCCAAGGCGACGCAGGAACTGGTCAAGCTGCGCGCCAGCCAGATCAACGGCTGCGGCTTCTGCACCGATATGCATTCCAAGGATGCGGCCGCCGCGGGCGAGACCTCGGTGCGGCTCAACCTGGTCGCCGCGTGGCGAGAGGCGATCGTGTTCACCGATGCCGAGCGGGCCGCGCTCGCGCTGACCGAGGAAGGCACCCGCCTCGCCGATGTCCACCGCGGCATCAGCGAGGAGACCTGGCAGCAGGTGCGCAAGCACTACGACGACGAGCAGATCGGCGCCCTGATCTCGCTGATCTCGCTGATCAACGCCTACAACCGGCTCAACGTCATCGCGGGCACCCCGGCGGGCACCTATGAGCCCGGCATGTTCTGACCGCCGCACGCGAATTCGGGCCCGGCACAGGATCGTTCGATCCCGGCCGGGCCCCGTCGCGTCCGCCGCGCCTGTGGGGACCGTCACGTCCGGCCACCCGGTCGAATCCACTCCCGCCGCGCCCCTGGTACAGTCACCCTCGTGCAGCGCGCGTATTTCTGGTTTACCAAGCCGGCCCCGGGTGGGTCGGTCGGTGACCCGCGCTGACCTTCTCCCACCCCGAGCCGGATTGCAGACCGGCTCCACGGGATCTCGTTCGGTGGGTCGGCCTGAGAAAAGGAACCCATCATGACCACCGCAGCCGATGTCGATGCCTCACACAGTGACCTCGACGATCAGCGCACGCTGAGTATCAGTCCCCTGCTCTCGCCCGCCGAGGTTCGCCGCGAGCATCCGATCGACGATGCGCTCGCCGACACCGTGCGGGCCGGCCGCGCCGCCACCGTGAAAGTCCTCGACGGCGCCGACGACCGCCTGATGGTCGTCGTCGGTCCGTGTTCGGTGCACGACCCCGAGGCCGCTCTCGACTACGCGCGCCGCCTGGCCGCCAAGAGCGCCGAACTCTCCGATCGCCTGCACATCGTGATGCGGGTCTACTTCGAGAAGCCGCGGACCACGCTCGGGTGGAAGGGCCTGATCAACGATCCGCATCTGGACGGTTCGTTCGACGTCAACACCGGTCTCGGACTGGGGCGGCGGCTGCTGGTCGACATCACCGGTCTCGGACTGCCGGTGGCCTGCGAATTCCTCGATCCGATCACGCCGCAGTACATCGCGGACTTGGTCTCCTACGGTGCGATCGGCGCGCGCACCGCGGCCAGCCAGGTGCACCGGCAGCTCTCCAGCGCGCTGTCGATGCCGGTCGGGATCAAGAACGGCACCGACGGTGATGTGCAGGTGGCCGTGGACGGGGTGCGCGCGGCCGGGGCCAGCCACGTCTTCCCCGGCACCGACCTCGACGGTCGCTCGGCGCTGATCCGCACCAGCGGCAACCCGGACTGCCACGTGATCCTGCGCGGCGGGAGCGCCGGCACGAACTACGACGCCGCCTCCGTCGCCGAGGCCTGCCTGCGCCTGGAGAAGGCCGGGCTGCCGCAGCGAGTGGTCGTCGACGCCAGCCACGGCAACAGCAACAAGGACCACAACAAGCAGGTCGACGTGGTCACCGATATCGCCGAGCGCATCGCCGCGGGTGACCGCGCCTTGGTGGGTGTGATGATGGAGAGCTTCCTGGTCGCCGGCCGTCAGGACCTCACCCTCGGCCACGCCGACGATCTGACCTACGGCCAGTCGATCACCGACGCCTGCCTGGACTGGGAGACCACGGCGGCGCAGCTGGACCGCCTCGCCGACGCGGTGGCCCGGCGCCGCGGCTGAGACAGGATCGCGGTCACCTTCGTTCGCGGCTCGGGGCGAAGGTGACCGCTCGATCGTGCGCCGCGCCGATCACACGTGGGCCGCGTGCAGACGGCGGACCGCCTCGTCGAGTGTGTCGTCCCGCTTGCAGAATGCGAAGCGCACCAGGCGGTTCCACGATTCGCGGTCGTCGGCGAACACCTCGATCGGGACCGCGACGACGCCGAGCCGCTGCGGCAGCTCCCGGCAGAAGACCAGTGCTTCGGCCGAACTCAACGGGCTGATATCGGCGCAGACGAAATAGGTCGCATCGCTGCGCTTGACCCGGAATCCGGCATCGGCCAGTGCCTCCGAGAGCCGAATGCGCTTGTCGGACAGGCTGTCACGGAGATCGGCGACCCACTGCTGCTCGTGTTCGAGGGCGTAGGCGACCGCCGGCTGGAACGGCCCGCCACCGACGAAGCTCATGAACTGCTTGGCGGCCAGCAACCCGTCGATCAGTGGTGCCGGGCCGCACGCCCAGCCGATCTTCCAGCCGGTGACGCTGAAAGTCTTGGCCGCACTGGAGATCACGATCGTGCGCTCGACCATGCCGGGCAGCGTCGAGATGCTGATGTGGGTGTTGCCGTCGTAGACGAGATGTTCGTACACCTCGTCGGAGACCACGATCAGGTCGTGCTCGCGAGCCAGCTCCGCGATCGCCTCGAGGTCGGCCCGGGACAGGATCGCGCCGGTCGGGTTGTGTGGCGAATTCAGCAGCAGCATGCGGGTTTTCGGCGTGATCGCCGCGCGCAGGCTGTCCAGGTCGAGGACGAATCCGTTGCCGTCCGGCACCAGCCGCGCGGTGCGGCGGGTGGCGCCGGCCAGGGCGACCACCGCGGCGTAGGAGTCGTAGTACGGCTCGATCAGCACCACCTCCTCGTCGGCCTCCACCAGGCCCAGCACCGCCGCCGCGATCGCCTCGGTGGCGCCGACGGTGACCACGACCTGCGATTCGACGTCGTAGTCCACCCCGTAGCGGCGCTTCCGGTCCGCCGCGATCGCCCGGCGCAGCACGGGCATCCCGCGCCCGGGTGGGTACTGGTTCAGCCCGTCGGCGATGGCGGTGCGGGCCACCTCCAGCATCGCGGCCGGGCCGTCCGAATCGGGGAATCCCTGGCCGAGGTTGATCGCGTCGTGGCGCACGGCCAGCTCGGTCATCTCCGCGAAGATCGTGGCGCGGAACGGGCGCAGGCGGGCGACGGTGGGGATGGCTGGCATGGTCCCAACGTAGCGATACCGCCGTCGTGCCCGCGGCGCACACCCCGGGCCGGGGATCGGGGCGATGCTTGCCGCCCGTTCGCTACGGTTGCGGTGCGATAGCGAAAGGCTATGTTTCACATTTCATTCGGGCTTCTGACCTGCATGGTTGTGCGGTTTCCTGGTGACAGCTAGCCTCCCCGTGTTCTATCTCACAACCACTTCGGTGGTGGCTCGAAAGGGGCGATGTATGGCCTCCTATCTCGACCTTCTGCTGCATCCGGCGGCGGGAACGGTCCTCGGATACATCAACGACACCCTGCACAACATCTTCAGCAACGATTGGGGCTGGGGATCCTCGACGCCGAACTGGGGTACCGGATCGTCCACGGGCAACTGGGGACTCGGTTCGAGCACCCCGGACATGTGGACCGGTTCGTCCACTCCGTAGTCACGAGCCGCCGGGACGCTCGATGCGTTCCGGCGGCTACGCCGGATCCCGGGGCAGGCGAATGCCGCCGAGCTTCGCGGGATTGGCGACATCGTAAGTGCCCCAGACCAATCCGTCGCGGACGGTGAAGCCGACCACGCGCGGTGGTGATCCCGGCGCACCGTTGCGCGGAGCGCGCTCGTGCAGCAGCAACCCGAGTTGGCCGTTGACGCCGACGAATTCGAATCGATCGGAACCGGTGGGCGAGAGTTCGGCCTGTTCCACCTGATACATCCGGATGAGCCCGAGGACGAACCGCGCGATCTTGTCCGCGCCGACGATCGCCCGCGCCGCCGTCTTCGCGGTGCCGCCGGTATCGCCGATGAACACCGAATCCGGATGCAGGGCCGCGACGACCGCCGCCACATCGCCGGAATACAGCGCCTCGAGCAGTCGCTGGACGGCGGCCAGATGTTCGGTGTCCGATACCGGTTCCGGGGCCGCGGCCAGGGATTTCCGGGCCCGGACCGCGAGCTGGCGGGCCGCCTCGGGCGTCACCTCGAGCAGTTCGGCGATCTCGTCGAACGGCACCGAGAACCCGTCGTGCAATACGAAGGCCACCCGCTGCGGCGGCGTCAGGGTGTCGAGGACCACCAGCGCGGCGAAACGGCAATCCTGTTTGCGCACCACCGATTCCAGCGGATCCGGCAGGCTGGAGGGCGTCACGCGGGTCACGATCGGCTCCGGAAGCCATTGTCCCACATAGCTTTCCCGCCGGACGGCGGCGCTGCGCAGCCGATCCAGGCAGATCCGGCTGACCACGGTCGTCAGCCAGGCGCGCAGGTCCTCGATCTCGGACTGATGGGTGGTGGCCAGCCGCAGCCAGCTTTCCTGCACCGCGTCCTCGGCGTCGGCCACGCTGCCGGTCAGCCGATAGCCCACCGAGAGCAGATGCGCCCGATGAGATTCGAACAAATCGGCGAGCAACGCGGCAACCATTGGTCCGATTCTACGGTCGCCGGAAATCCGCTGGGCCACCGCTGGGTTGCGTGCCAGCATGAAGCCGTGGAGGACTGTGAACTGACCGACGGGACGGTGTGGTTGTCGCGCCCGGCCGAGGCCGACGTCGACGCGATCGTCGCGTGCTGCCGGCAGCCGTCGATCCCGGAGTGGACGACGGTGCCGGTGCCGTATCGGCGGGCCGACGCGGTGGGATTCCTGACCGATATCGTCGCGCCCGGGTGGGCGGCCCGCAGTCCGGTCTGGGCCGTGCGCACGGCAGCGCAGGGGCCGGTGGCCGGCATGGTCGGCCTCGAGGCCGGGCCGCAGCCCGGGGCCGCCGAGATCGGCTTCTGGCTCAGCGACGCGGTGCGCGGGCGCGGGTTGATGACCCGCAGCGTCCGGCTGGTGTGTGATTTCGCTTTCGCCGCCGAGGGGCTCGGCCTGGCCCGCATCGAGTGGCGGGCGTTCGTCGGCAACCTCGCCTCCGCCGCGGTGGTGCGGCGGACCGGCTTCCACTACGAAGGGCTGCTGCGTGGGGCGGCTGTGCAGCGCGGCGTGCGCAGGGATTCCTGGGTCGCCGGGCGGCTGGCCGGCGACCCGCCGGAGCCGGCCACCGACTGGCCGCCCCTGCGCGGGTCCGGATCGGCGCTCTGACGCGTCCGGCTGCGAGTGCACTCACAGCGAACATCTGCCCAGCTCGCGTAGGGTTGATGAAGGTTTGTCGGGGGTCCCGGCAACAATGTGGGACGTATTCCTCGTGCGCAGGGGGCGCAGGGGGCCGGCCCGAGAATCTGGAGGAGGTGCCGTGACGGACGGACCGCTCATCGTGCAGAGCGACAAGACCCTGCTGCTCGAGGTCGACCATGAGCAGGCCGATGCGGCCCGGCAGGCGATCGCGCCGTTCGCCGAACTCGAACGCGCACCCGAGCACGTGCACACCTACCGGGTCACGCCGCTGGCGCTGTGGAACGCGCGGGCGGCGGGGCACGACGCCGAACAGGTCGTCGACGCGCTGGTCAGCTATTCGCGTTATGCGGTGCCGCAGCCGCTGCTGGTCGACGTGGTCGAGACCATGGCCCGCTACGGGCGGTTGCAGCTGGTCAAGCATCCCGCCCACGGCCTGGTGCTGGTGAGCCTGGATCGCGCCGTGCTGGAAGAAGTGTTGCGGCACAAGAAGATTCAGCCCATGCTCGGCGCCCGCATCGACGACGACACGGTCGTCGTGCACCCGTCCGAGCGTGGGCGGATCAAACAGATGCTGTTGAAGATCGGCTGGCCCGCCGAGGACCTCGCCGGCTACGTCGACGGCGAGGCGCATCGCATCGATCTGGACTTCGCCACGCACGAATGGCATCTGCGCGACTATCAGGAGCTGGCCGCCGACTCGTTCTGGGCCGGTGGTTCCGGTGTGGTGGTGCTGCCCTGCGGGGCGGGCAAGACCATGGTGGGCGCCGCCGCGATGGCCAAGGCCCAGGCGACGACGTTGATCCTGGTCACCAACACCGTGGCAGGTAGGCAGTGGAAGCGAGAACTGCTCGCCCGCACCTCGCTGACCGAGGAAGAGATCGGGGAGTACTCCGGCGAGCGCAAGGAGATCCGCCCGGTCACCATCGCGACCTATCAGGTGATCACCCGCAAGACCAAGGGCGAATACAAGCACCTGGAACTGTTCGACAGCCGCGACTGGGGCCTGGTCATCTACGACGAGGTCCACCTGCTGCCCGCCCCGGTGTTCCGGATGACCGCCGACCTGCAGTCGCGGCGCCGGCTCGGGCTCACCGCGACGCTGGTGCGCGAGGACGGCCGCGAGGGCGACGTGTTCTCGCTGATCGGTCCGAAGCGCTACGACGCGCCGTGGAAGGACATCGAGGCCCAGGGCTGGATCGCGCCGGCCGACTGCATCGAGGTACGGGTCACCCTCACCGAAGCCGAACGCATGGCCTACGCCACCGCGGAACCGGAGGAACGCTACAAGCTCTGCTCCACCGCGCGAACCAAACTCCCCGTCGTCGAATCCATCCTGGCCCGGCACCGCGACGCGCCCAGCCTGGTGATCGGGGCCTATCTCGATCAGCTCGACGAACTCGGCGAACACCTCAACGCTCCGGTCATTCAGGGTTCGACCCGCACCAAGGAGCGTGAGGCGCTGTTCGACGCGTTCCGCAACGGTGAAATCCCGGTCCTCGTGGTCAGCAAGGTCGCGAACTTCTCCATCGATCTGCCGGAAGCGTCCGTGGCCGTGCAGGTTTCGGGCACCTTCGGTTCCCGTCAGGAGGAGGCCCAGCGTCTGGGCCGGCTGCTGCGCCCGAAGTCCGACGGTGGTCAGGCGCATTTCTACTCGGTGGTGGCACGTGACACGCTGGATGCCGAATACGCGGCCCACCGCCAGCGTTTCCTTGCCGAACAGGGGTATGCCTATCGCATCACCGATGCGGACGATCTGCTGGGCCCGGCGATCGGGTAGGGCAGCCGATCGGGCCGCGGTGGGCGCGCCGCTGGGTTACCGCTGCCGGACAGATGTGAGGATTTGACACGTGCGACGCTTCGAATTCGCGGTCGACCGCGAACATGCCCGGGCGGTGAACGAAGTCGTCCGCGATATCCGGCGGCTGCGGATCCTGGCCTTCACCGCGGCCATCGTGCTCGGCCTCGGTACCGCGGGGCTGATCTGGCTCAATCACCCGTATTCGTTCCTCCTGGCGGTGGCCTTCGCATTGGCGACCATCACCGCGCTGTTCGTGGCGCTGTGGACGCCGTACCGCTCGCGCATCGAGAAGTTGTACGCCGAGGGCGAGCTGGTCCCGGCCGTGGTGTCGGGACGGCACCCGAAGGGGATCACGCTGCTCGCGCTGGTGAACCTCGCCAAACCCGGCGCCGTGCCGCGCTACGCGCTGATCACCCGCGTCGTACGTGCCCTGCCGGGGCACGACACCGACGCGGGGGAGCAGGTTCCGGCGGTGACCGTGCGGGCTGATCGCGCGCCGCGGTCGGTCGGCGATCTGCGCCAAGCGGTGAGCGCCATGCCGATCGCCTGGGGCACCCGCGACCTGGGCGTGATCGAGCGCGCCCGGACCGCGATCAGCGATGTGGAATGGAAATTGCTGGCCGACAATCTCGGCCTCGCCGAGAAAGTGGGCCGCGTCGATTCCCAACGGCTGCTGCTGGATCCGCAGCAACTGCCCGAGGAACTGCGCGGGTGACGCGTGTGGCGGTTCCGGCGCGCAGCGGGGCCGACTAGCATCGGCTGATGGTCGGCACACCGTGCCGCGAAAGGGGTGGAGGGTCGATGAAGTCGCATGCCTGGGCACGGTGTCTCACGGCGGGAGCGTTGTGCGGGGTGGCGCTGGTGCTCCCCGGCCAGGTGCAACCGATTCCGGTGCTGGCCCAGCCCGCCGCCGATCCGTTCACCGGATCGCCCGGCCTCGGCGACCCCTACTATCCCGACGACGGCAACGGCGGCTACGACGTGCAGCACTACGACGTCGCCATCGATTACGACCCGCCGAGCAGGCATCTCGCCGGTACGGCGCGGATCGACGCGGTGTCGACGCAGCCGCTGCGCGCGTTCAACCTCGACTACGCCGGGCCCGCGGTGTCCAAGGTGTCGGTGAACAACCTGCCGGCGGGCTTCACCACCGGCGGTGAACACGAACTGACCGTCACACCGGCGCTGCCGGTGCTGCCCGGGCTGCCGTTCACGGTGACGGTCGACTATGCGGGTAACGAATCCGACGACCCCGATTCCGGCTGGACCATCTCACCGAGCGGCGGTGCCTTCGCCGCCGGTGAGCCGCATTCGGCGACCACCTGGTACCCGCTCAACGACACACCCTTGGACAAGGCGACTTTCGACTTGCGGGTGACGATTCCGCAAGAGTGGCAAGCGGTTTCGAACGGACTGCGAGTCAGTGATACCGTCGCCGGCGACAAGCGGACCGTGACGTGGAGTTCGAAACATCCCTCGATCGGCTATCTCACCACCGTCGCGATCGACCACTTCGATTTCCTCGAACAGCGCCGCGCGAACGGCACTCCGCTGATCAGCGCCTTCGCGCCGGGTGCGGACAAGGGCAAGGCACTCGAGCAGCGGCTGCCGGAGGTGCTCGATTTCCTCGAATCCCTCTACGGCCCGTATCCGTTCGAAAGCGGCGGCGGTATCTACGTCGACACCGACCTGCACTTCTCGCTGGAGACCCAGACCCGGCCCATCTACGCGCCGTGGACCGATTTCAACACCGTCGTCCACGAGAACACCCACCAGTGGTGGGGCGATTCGATGTCGGTGCGGAACTGGTCGGATGTGTGCCTCAACGAATGCTTCGCCAGCTATACCGCCGATTATCTGTGGCCGGAACGGAAAGAGGGTAAGGATGTCGACGCCCTCTACCGCCGCACGATCGCCAAAACCCTCGACAAGCCCGCCTACTGGGAGATTCCGCTGCAGAATCCCGGCGCCGGAAACGAATTCACCACGGTGTATTCGCGCGGACCGTTGTTCCTGCACGCCCTGCGCCACGAACTCGGTGACGACGTGTTCTTTCCCGCCGTGGCGCAATTCGTGCGGTCCCATGCCTACGGGAACGCTTCCATGCCGGAATTCCGCAGCTTCATCCAAACGAAGACCACGACGGATCTCAGCGGATTCTTCACCGCCTGGCTCGACACCACCACGCCGCCGCCGGACGAGTACCTGTACCCGGGTTCGCTGCGCGGCTGATCCGCCGTTGCCGCCGAAGATGATCGGCGGCAACCTGTTTCGCGGTTACCGGTCCAGGTCGTCCACGCGCTGCTGCGCCTGCTCCAGTTCGGTATCGGCTCGTCGCAACGCCGCTTCGGCGGATGTCACCCCGGCGGCGGCGAATCGGCGGGATTCCTCGGCCTGCGCGAGTTCGTCGCGCAACGCGGTGATCCGCTCGTCCAGGGCGGCCACGTCGGAGCGCTGCCGTTCGAGGTCGTCCGCCGTCGAATCACGTTCCGCCCGAGCGGATTCCAGCGCTTCCCGGGCGGCGGCCAGCTCCTCGGCGCCGGTGTCGGCCGGTTCCTCGGACCGCTCGTCGGGAACGGCGGCCAAGGCGGGCCCGGCCGGGCCGAAACCGGCGTAGTCGACCGCGGCGGTCAGCACGCCGGCACGGACCTGGTCGGTGACCTCCGGATCCGCCAGTGCCGCATTGAGGGTCTGCGCGACCTCACGCAACACCGGCTCGGTGAGCTTCTTCCCCGCGTCCGAGGCGAGGCGAGCGGCCTTGTCCGTCAACGCGTTCACCGCTTTGCGGCGTTGGTCGGCGAGGGTGCGCATCCGGTCGGCGGACAGGGTGCGCTGCGCCTCGCGCAACGCCTCGCCGAGATCCAGCAGTGCCCCCAATTCCTGGGTTGCCTTGTGCGCCAGCAGATTCACCGCCCACGCCGCGACGGTCGGACGCCGCAGCCGCGATATCGCCGTGGCCAGCTGTTTATCGCCGTTCGCGCGCGCGGTGCGGGCCGCTTCGTCGCGAGCGGCCACGAATTCGGCGGGGTCGAGGGCATAGAGCTCTGCGGTCGTCTGCTCGAGCTTCATGCTGCAGAGCGTAACGATTCGGGCGAGGATATCGACTACAGATCGCGCGTGTGCGGCTGCGCTCGCGGATATTCGAAAGGTGTATCGGATCGTGAATTATTTCGGGCTCCTGCTTCTCAACCACCTGCTGCCCAGCATCGTCAACTATTCGCTGATGGGTATGTACGGCCTGCACTCGCTGCATATGTGAGGCGGGACCCGCCCGGCAGGGCGGGCGGGTATCCTCCCCACCACGTTCGCCATTGGTGAACGGCTCGGCGAGAAAGGTTTTCGTAGGTGAAGTTCGCAGGACCGAGACCGCTCAAGGGTCTCGTGCTGGCGCTCATGGCGGTCGCCGCCCTGACTGTGACCGGCTGTTCGATGTTTTCCGATGCGGCAAAATCCGACACCGCCCGCGCGAAGGTCGGTGACTGCATCAACGTGCTGGAGGGATCGCCCGCAGATTCCAAGACCGAGCCGGTGGATTGCTCCTCGGCCAAGGCCGTCTACACGGTGAAATCGACCTCCGACAAGAAGCAGGACTGCGGGGCCGAATACTCCTCGTACGAGGAGACCTTCAACGGCGGTACCACCGCATTCCTGTGCCTGGCGCCCAACCTCAAACAGGGCAGCTGCTATCACGAGGACAAGACGACCGGATACTCCTACGCCGACTGCGACTCGGCGGACGCGACGGTCAAGGTCGTCAAGCGGGTCGACGGTCAGAACGACGAATTCCTCTGCGATGCGAATTCGACCTTCCTGACGCTCTCGGAGCCCAAGACCACGTTCTGTCTGGCCAACCCCAAGAGCTGAGGCCGCTACGAGCCGCGGTTCACGGCTCGACCAGGGCCACCGACGCGATCCGGTGCAAGGTGAAGTGCCGGATCGCGCCGGTGTCCGGATCGGTGGCATCCAGCTGGCCACCGGCCACCCGCACCGGTTCCACGATGCGCTGGGTGGCCACGCCCTGGGCGTCGACGTAACCGATATGCACCGGGCGGCGCACCCGCACCGCCAGTTGCAGCAGCGCCAGTGTGGCCGCGGTACTCGTGCGGGTGCCGTCGCTACGCACCCGCTGCCCGGACCGGCTGCGGGCGGCCTTCTCCCCGGCGCGCAGTTCGCCCACCAGAAGCCGCAGCTGTTCGGCACTGGGCGGGGTGGGCCGCCAGGCGTGGCGTTCGTTCGGCCGGGTGGACAGCCGCGCCCCGCGCGGGCGCAGATCCACGATCGCCCCCGACGAATCCTCACCGGCCGGACTGAACCCCGCCGCGCGCAGCTGCTCGAGCACCTCGCCCAGCGGCGCCTGCGAGATCGCCACCGTCGGCGCGACGGCTCGCAATGCCAGCTGTCCCGCCACGGGTGCCGCCAGCACCTCGGCCAGCAACGCCGGATCCTCACTGCGCACGAACGATTGCGCCATCCCGACGCGCAAGCGCCCGTGCCTGCGTGCCACGTCGTCGATCAGGTACGTCAGCGATTGCGGGACGGGGGTGCGCGAATGGGCGGTGAACAGCTGATGCAGTTCGGCGGCGGTCATGCCGGCGTCGAGCGCGCGCCGCACCGACCCTTCGCCGATGCGGTAGACGGTTGCCGCGCCCGCGGATTCGATATCGGCGACCAGGGCGATGCGCTCCCGCAGTTCCGGCACGAGCGGCCCCGGGGCGACCACGGTCAGATCGGCTTGCACCAGCACGTGATCGACCGGTTCGGGCAGGGCCGCGTCCATTTCGGCCTCGGCGTCGGCGACGGTGCCGTGCAGCAGCGCCCGGCCCGCGGAGGTGAGCGCGCCGCGGCCGACCACCCCCAGCGCCGCCGCTTCCGACAGCGTGCGCTCGACCGCCTCGATGCGGAAATGCCTGCGCCGCCGCGGCATTCGCCAGCTCAGCACCCGCGCCACATCGGCGGCCGTGATCGCCGTACCCGGCGGGAACTCCGCGGTCACCGCCAGGATCGCACGCCGATCGGGGACCGCGTGCGCGGTGCGCAGCTCCGCCGAGAGGGCGGCCAGCGGCTTGTCGTTCACATCGCGCAGGCCGATCATCCACGGGAAGCGGTCCAACTCGAGCCAGGCGTGCGCGAGCACCGCCCACCGGCGCGCCGCCGGGCCCTCCAGCCAGCCGTCCGAGGCGATCGTGGGGGCCCAGAAATCCTCACCGGCGTCGTTGTCCGGCGGCGGCTCGGGAATTCCCTTGTCCAGCAGCCGGGCCGCGGCCAGCACCTCCACGAGCAGCCCTACCCGCGTCTCGTCGAGCCCGGTCTGTTTGGCGATGCGCCGCAGTTCTCGCACCCCCAGGCCGCCCGCCCGCAGCACCGGCGCCGGCACCTGGGAGACAACCTCGAGGATGTCGCCGGCGTGGCGCAGCAACTCGCCGACCTCACCGGCCGCCGCGGCGTTCACGTCGGCGGCGGAGTGCTCGCGGGTCTGTGGCTGCGGGGGCGTGAGCACGTGGGGATCGGTGACCGGTTCGCGCCGCAGCACTTGGCCGACGGCCGGAGGGAGTTCGACGGTCTCGTCGTCGATCCAGATCAGCAGCCGGCGGGCCAGTAGCCGCTGGATGGGCCGCTCCGCATCGGTGCCGGGCGCGGCGTCGCGGGTGCGGCCGCGGGGGCCGGTGGTCGCGAGCTTGTCCAGCAGAGCGCGTTCGGCGCCGCCGATCTCGCGCAGCGCCGTCTCGATCTCGGGCTCTGTCAGTGCGTCGGGGAGTTCCGTGGTGGCCCCCATCGGCCACGGCAGGGCCTCCGGCGCGGCGGGCACGACGAACAGTTCCTCGGTGCCCCACACCACCGCGCGCTCGATCAGGCGCGCGAGCGCGGCGTCGACAGCGGCGGCGGATACCCGATCGGCGAGCAATTCGTGCAGGCGCCGGCGCGGCAGCGGGCGCTCCTGGCGGCCGCCGCCGAATGCGTTGTGCGCGGCGAGAGTTTCGATTACGGCGAACTCGAGTGTGTTCAGATCGTCGGCGGCACGCAGCACCGACGCCCGCTGTTCCGCGCGGGCGGCCAGTACGGTCATCGAACCGGGCAACGGCACGGCGAGGTCGGGGCGCAAACCCAGCAGCCGGACCAGATCGTCGTCGCTGCGGGAGCTCAGCCAGTCGGTGAGTGTGCCGAGCTCGGCGGGTCCGGCGTCGGCCCCGGAATGCGTCCCGGCGCCGTCGTCGGAGGCTCGGGCATCGGTCGTGGTCATCCAATCCAGACTACGGCGAGCGAACATGCCAGAATGAGGCCGTGGTGAACAAATCGAAGAAACCCTACGTCGACAACGGCTGGCCCGAGGTGGACCACGGTGACCACGCGGTTACCGAATTGTCGTCGACCCGTTCCGGTGGCCTCTCGCCCTACGGTGAGGACACCGAGTTTCCGGTGCCGGCTGACACCCTGCCCTACGTGCATCCGCACACGGTGGTCAACCGCTGACGCGAACACGAAGAAGACCCGCGTTCCTGTAATAGGAAGGCGGGTCTTTTTCGTATCCGGGGTCCCGTATCCAGGCGTCCTATCCGGGCGGACATCGCCGCGCTCGCGTCGCAGGCAGGCCGTCGGCGGGCATGCACGCTTCATGCTCCCCGGAAACGCAGGGAAGGCCCGCATCGCGAGATGCGGGCCTTCCCTGCAGGGGGAAACTATGTGAGCGGTCTAGTTGGGCAGCAGGCCCTTGTTCGCCTCGTAGAAGTTCACGATCGACGGATCGAGTTTGGCGCCACTGGCTTTGAAGGCGTTGTACGCGTCGAGCGCCGGTTGCGGCAGCTGCACGCCCTGCGCCTGTGCGGCGGTGACGGCCTTGTCGACGGCGGAGAACACCTGCCGGTTGCCATCGGCAGGGGCCTGGGTCGAGGCTTCGCTCTCGGCGGCACCCGGCTGCCAGCGCGGGGACTGAGCGGGAGAAGCGGGCACCTCGCGCTGAGTGGCGCTGCCGTGCAGGCCGAGGCTGGAGGAGCAGGAAGGCCACGCGCCCCAACCCTGGGTCGCGAGCACCTTCTCGGCGACCGCGATCTGCTGGTCGCGGCTGGCCTGGTTGGCGGAGGGGGCGTACTGCGTGCCGCCGTGAGCGGCCCACGTCGACTGCGAGAACTGCAAACCGCCCTGGTAGCCGTTGCCGGTGTTGATGCCCCAGTTACCACCGGATTCACACTGTGCGAGGCGGTCCCACTCCGAATCGGGAGCCGCGGCGGCGTGTCCAGCGAGAGCCACACCCGCGCCACCCATGATCGCGGTGGAGACAGCGACCTTGGCGACGGTGCGACCGGTGTTGGTCTGCTTGCGATGGCGTCCACTCATATCGGGTCGTCTTCCTCTCGTACGCGCCTGCGAGGTGAGCTGTCGGGTTCGGACTGAGAGGCCGTCCGGTCCCGGCTCGCCGGGACTTCACCCCAAGGGATCGGTCGTTGCCGGCCGTTCCCGCTTCCTGCGGAGGCTTCGAAACTCGGTTGAGCTCCGAAAACCTCTGTGGGAACGTGGGTTCCCCGCCCTCGCCCCTGGTTCCGTCGGGGTCCGTACCCGCGGGGCGAGGCTCGGTGCGGCGGGCCGGTGGTGCCGGGATGTCCCGGCTGCGATAGACGGTACGACGATCCGGCTGAAAAATCACTATTTGGTAACCGGCGTGTATGGCCGGTCGCGCTGTGCCGCAAGACCTTCCGAATCGGCGTCTGTGCAGGTGAGTACGGCGTGTCTCCGCCGAGTGCGGGTCGTGACCGCGGCGTTATCGCGTCGTTATGTGACGAAGGTCACACGTGTAATTGCCCGGCGTGTTGGGGAAACGGTCAGCGGGCGCGTCGCCCCGACCACAGCGCGAACGCGATCGCGAGCAGCAGGCCGAGCGGGGTCGCCGCCATCGCCACCAGATACAGCCACAGCGGCGGGTCGGCGTCGGTCAGGATCGGCGTGAGAAAAATGGCGACGATCGCGAGCACGCCGACCGCGAACAGGCCCACGGCCACGCGCAACAGCACGTCGCTGGAGCCCCGGGGCGCGCGGGGCGAGGAGGAGTCCGGCATGGGTGCACCGTAAAACGGATGTGCTCGCCCTATCCCCACCGGGGTAGACTCGAACCAATCGCGTCCTGCATAGCTGTGTGGGGCGCGTTCTTTTCGCACAGAGATAGGTTCCGGCGTTTCGCCGGAACCTACGTCCGTGTCCGGGGTCGTTCGTGACCCCGCTGGATTCGGACGGACCGGACAACGATGACGAACGGGTGAGCGCAGTGCCGACCGGCAAGGTGAAGTGGTACGACGTCGACAAGGGCTTCGGCTTCCTTTCCCAGGATGAGGGTGAGGACGTCTACGTTCGGTCGTCCGCCTTGCCCAAGGGTGTCGAGGCGCTCAAGCCCGGCCAGCGCGTGGAGTTCGGAATGGCCGCCGGTCGCCGCGGCCCGCAGGCGCTGAGCCTGAAGCTGCTCGATCCGCTGCCCTCGGTGCGCAATGCGCAGGGCCGCAACGACCGGGTGCGCAAGGAAGCTCCGGCCCATCCGCGCAAGGCGCCCGACGACCTGCACGGGATGATCGAGGACATGATCACCCTGCTGGAGGCGACGGTGCAGCCGGAGCTGCGCAAGGGTAAGTACCCCGATCGCAAGACCGCGCAGCGCATCGCCGAAGTGGTGCGCGGGGTGGCCCGCGAACTCGATCACTGAGTTCGCGAGCGCCTGATTCGCGAGGAAACCGCGGTCACGCCGCCCTGATCGACCACGCCTGATACGGCGAGAACGCTTCGTTGCCTGCCTCGTCACGCACGAGCAGCAGCAGCTGCACCTCGACGCCGATCAGGCGCAGGTTCGGTTCGGGATGGCTGTCCACCGTCACGGCCAGGGTGCCCTGCGGGTAGTCGCGGTAGGACGCCAGGTGCTGCACGGTCTTGCCCGGATTGTCGATCTGCTGGTACTCCAGCACCATCACCCAGGGCGCGTCGGCGATGTGCCGGGGGAGCGACAGCTGCACCGGATAGCCCAGCGGCGGATTCAGTTCCGCGGTGATCTCGGTGCGCCTACAGTCCGGGGAGACGCGGCCGTGCGGATCCGGTTCGCCGATCGTGCAGTACAGATAGGGCGGAACCGTGACGGTCTTGCCGTGCGCATAGGCGGTGACCGTGGGATCGGCCTCGTGCGCGTTGTGCACCGCCACCGCCACGATGCCGGCGACGGCCGCGGCGACAACCAGAACTGCCGCCAGGGCCAGCGCGAGGATCGTGCGGGTGCTGGGCTTGGTCACTGTGGCTGTTTTCCTGTCGCTAGGGGGACTTCCTGTTTGACGTGCTGCGGACGGTTACCGCCCAATCCGGGGAGCAGCGAATGCCCACGGTAGCTCACGAAGGTTTGCGCCAATCCGAGCGCCAGGACCGCGGTGACCACCGCGAAGCCCTCCCAGTACACGGTCGGCAGCAGCACGCCGCCGGCGCCGCCGACCACCCAGGACAGCTGCAGCACCGTTTCCGAGCGCCCGAATCCGGAGGCGATCGATTCCGGCGGCAGATCGTCCTGGATCGAGGCGTCCAGCGAGACCTTGGCCAGCGCGCTGGCACAGGCCGCCACCAGCGCCGCGACCGCGGCGCCGACCAGGTTGTCGAGCAGCATCGCGACGACGGCGACGGCGGTACACGCCGCGGTGCACTCCACCACGATCAGCGAGGGCCGGCCCAGTTTCAGCCGGGCGCCGGTCGCATTGCCGACGAAGTTCCCGATCGCCGCGGCCGCGCCGACCAGTCCGAGCATCGCGGCCTGCTGCACCGGGCGGTGTTCGGTCGATTTCGCGACGAAGGCCACATAGAAGGTGAGGAAGCCGGTCAGCACCCGGATCGCGCTGTTGCCCCACAGTCCGGTGACCACCGACCGGCCCAGCGGCTGCCGGCGCCGACCGGGTTTCACCGCGGACTTCTCACCGCGGTCCAGCACTTCGGTGCCGCTGCGGCTGTGGTAGCCGAGGGTCGCCGGCACCTCGCCCTCGGTGACCTCGACCCAGGACGGAATCCGCAGACTCAGATAGGCCCCGGCCGCCGCGATCAGCGCCGCGAACACCAGCGCGCCGACGGATCCGGCCACCGCGGCGACCGCTCCGGCCACCGCGCCCGCACCGAGCGTCCCGCCGACCAGGCCGAATACGGTGAGCCGGGAATTGGTGCGGACCAGATCGATACCGGGCGGCAGCACCCGTGGCGTCACCGCGCTCTTGAGGACCGCGAACGATTTACTCGAGATCATCATGCACAGCGCCAGCGGATACAGCGCCCAGCTGTCGAAATTGAAGATCAGCAGGATCGCGAAGACCACCCGGATCGCGAACGAGGTCGACAGCGCGAGTCTGCGCCCGCGTTGCAGCCGGTCCAGCAGCGGGCCGATCAGCGGCGCGATTACCGCGAACGGCGCGATCGTGATCAGCAGATACAGCGCCACTTTGGTCTTGGATTCCGCGGTGGCACTGGCGAAGAACAGCGTATTGGCCAGCGCCACCGCGATCGCGGCGTCGAGGGCGAAGTTGGCCATGGTCGCGTAAACGAGTGCGGTGAGCCCGGATTCGCCCGCGCCGTCGGCTCGCGCCGCGCGCTGGAAGGTGTGGAAACCCTTCTCGGTGAGGTGCCTGGTGCGCATCGCCATCACGCGCGTCACCGTCATCTTGCGAGGGACACGTTGGCGTTCGGCGATTTTCGCGTCCTTGGGTCGGGGGCGCTCGGCTGCGCTCGGTGCCTCGGGGGCCTCGGGGGCCTCGCCGGAGCGGTCGTCGCTGTGCGATCCGCGCGGCGGAAGGGCCCGCGGTGGCTCACCCGTCGCCATGCGCCGGGTCACGAATTCGGGCACGTCCGGTTCACCGCCGCGGCGCGGCAGCGGAGGCAGGGGCGCGGACGACGGGGCGTGCGACGACGGGGTGTTCGGCGGCGGGTAACGGTCGTAGCCGGGATGCCGCCGGGTAGCGGGATACTCCTCGCCGTCCCACGGACCGGGTTCGGTGCCGGAGGGTTCGCGGGAGGCAGTCACATGTCGATTCTCTCGCACTCGGTCGGCGCGTGGACATCGGCCGGGCTGTGATCCGATGCGTGTCGGCCGCCGTCGTGGTGACCGCCGCGCTCACATCGGGACGAATCGGACCTCGAACATGGTCGGCCAGTACTTTCCAGTGATCAGGAAGTGGTCGGTGCCGGGGAGCTGGGCGATGCCGTTGAGGACGTCTGCTCCGGTGCGCTCGGTGGGGCGCAACAGGCCGCCGGCCTCGATCTCGGCGAGTACCGCGCCGCCGACCGGGTCGATGTGCAGGATCTGATCGGTCGGCCAGACGTTGGCGTAGATCGAACCGTCTGCGGCGCAATCGAGTTCGTTGAGCCGGGCGTCGTGATGGCTGGTGAGCCGGATCGTGCCGGTGGTCGCGAAGGTGGCCGGATCGCGGAAGGTGAGGGTGTCGCTGCCGTCGCTCATCACCAGGCGGTCGCCGCGGGTGCACAGGCCCCAGCCTTCGCCGTCGTAGTGGACGCGGCGGCGTTCGGTGAGCGTTCGCGGATCGCGGGCGAAGGCGGTCTCGTTCTTCCAGGTGAGTTGCCAGACGGTGTCCCCGGCGCGGGTGATGCCCTCGCCGAAGTAGGCATCGGAGAGTTTCGCGGTGGCGATCGGCGCGCCGGTGGTGAGGTCGGTCGCCCGCACTCCGGAGTCGCCTTCCATCCCGGTGCTCTCGTAGAGAACCGGGCCGTCGACCTCGAGCCCCTCGGTGAACGCGGTGCGGTCGTGCGGGCGGGTGGCGACCACCTCGACCCGCAGGCGCGGTGTGTTGTCGTCGCGCTCACAGGCCGCGGCGGACAGCATTGTGGACGCCGCGATCAGCACTGCTGCGGCCGCCGCACGGCGTTGGCATTTCATACGGCAAAATGTAGGACGTGAGCGCAGTGTCTGTTTCGGAGTCCGGCGTGCGACCGATCCTGGCGGGGGCGGTCGACCTGGCTCGCCGTGCGCTCCTGGAGTTGCAGCCCACGGGTGTGGGCGAACATCTGGGCGTCACCGGCGAGAACGAGTGTGCGGCGACCCATCACTTCGCGGCGACCCTGCCGGGGTACCGCGGCTGGCGGTGGGAGGTCGTGGTCGCGGCCGCGCCCGATGCCGAATACGCGACGGTCAGCGAATCCGCGCTGCTACCCGGGCCGGACGCACTGGTGGCGCCGGAATTCGTGCCGTGGGACCAGCGCATCCGCCCCGGCGATCTCGCGCCCGGCGATCTGCTCGCCCCGCGCGTCGACGATCCGCGCCTGGTGCCCGGATATCTGGAGACCGGCGACCCGGTGGTCGACGAGGTGTGTGAGGAGGTCGGCCTCGGCCGCCGCCAGGTCCTCAGCCGTGAGGGGCGCGTGGAGGCCGCCGAGCGCTGGTACTCCGAATTCGGCCCAGACACCGAGATGGCGCGCTCGGCCCCCGGAACGTGCGGAGTGTGCGGATTCTTCGTGCCCCTCGCCGGTGCGCTGCGTGCCGCCTTCGGCGTCTGCGCCAACGCGATGGGCGCCGACGGCCGGGTGGTCCACGTCGAATACGGCTGCGGCGCCCACTCCGACACCGAATTGCCCACCGGTGCCGGCTCCCCGCTCTACGAGGCCTACGACGATGCGGCGATCGAGGTCGTCCCGGCGGAGGAACTGAACGCGCGGGACGGGGCCGCCGAGGCCGCGGCGCCGTCGACCATCGCTCCGGAGGCGTCGACGGACCTCGCCGCGACGGAGCCCGATACGGCCGCCGCTGAAGACACCGCCGCCGAGAGCGCGCCGGAAGCCGTCGAGGGCGACGAGGCGTCGGAAGCCGGAAACAACCAGCCTTCGGATGTAGCGGACAGTGTGGGCGACTCCGGACACGTCTCCGCTGCCGTACCGGAAGCCGTTGCCGCCGAGGGCATTTCGAGCACCGTCGAATCGCAGTCGGACGCCGCGAACGACGTCTCCGCGACCGGCGCCAGCGGGGCCGCGCCCGAGGTGTCGACTGCCGATGCGGCCGCCCACAAGACGCCCGCGGCCGACGCCGCTCCGGAAACCTCTGCGGCCGAGGAACCTTCGAACGCAGCTGTCGCCGAGCCCGCCGAATCCGGTGCCGTTCCCGCTGCTGATACCGCTGAGGGTGCGCCTGCGGACCCCGCCGGCGCGGTCGACGGTGAGGCCGAGAGTCCCTCCGCGACCGGCGATTCGGCGGCCGCGGCCACGACCGGCGAGGTGGGCGCTGCCGCCGACCGCCCCGCCGCCGAAGCTGTCGAGAGCGCCGGCACCGAGACCGGCGGAAACGCAGCGGCCGGGGACGATGGCACCGGGCACGCAGGCGCGGAGGCCGACGCCGGGAGCGCGGACAACGCGGGAGAGGCCGCGCCGCGCGGTGATTCCGGTGACGCGACTTCCGGTGTCACGCGTTACAGCGATGCCTGGGCGGTGTCCGCGGTGCGGGTGCAGCCGGGTGAGACCGGGGCGGCGGAGGAGAACTGACCAGCGCGAGCGGGGGAGCCGTAGGGGTGACACAGGATCCGTTCGGCACCGCGGACTTGCGTGCGGGGGTACTTACCGCATGGCGGAATTCGCCGACTCGGCTGCGCGAGGACGCCGCCACCGAGGCGGATCTGGTCCGGGCCGGATATCGCGATCGGCTGCTCACCGAGCTGGCGCAGAACGCCGCCGACGCCGCGGTCAAGGCCGGGGTCTCCGGCCGGGTGTCGGTGCGGCTGCGCGGCCGCGCCCTGCATATCGCCAATACGGGTGCCCCGCTGGATCTTTCCGGTGTGCACGCGCTGACGGCCCTGCGGGCATCGGGCAAGACGAGTACTTCGGTCGGCCGGTTCGGTGTCGGGTTCACGGCGGTGCTCTCCGCCGGTGACGAGGTGGAATTTCGCTCGACCACCGGGTCTGTGCGATTCTCTCGTGCGCAGACTCTGATCGAACTGCGCGACAACGGTATCGACATCCCCGTCGGTGCCGACGGACCCGCCGTCCCGGTATTGCGCTTGGCCTGGTCGGTGGCGGTCGCCCCGGAAGCCGGTTTCGACACCGAGATCGTGGTCTGGTTGCGCGAGGACGTCGACGCCGCGGAACTGCTCGCGGCCATGCGGGCCGAGGCGGTGGATCTGCTGCTGGAACTGCCGGGCCTGCATTCCATCCGGGTCGAGGACGACGAATCCTGGCGTGCGGTGGAGGATGCGGGCAACGGCCTGCAGCAGGTGAGCATCACCGCCCCGTCCGGCGAGGACTTCCGGTGGTGGCAGTACACCACCGCGCGGGCGCGCTGGCTGCTCCCGCTGCGTGACGGCCGGGCCGTTGCCGCGACCGCCGATGTGCTGCGGGCACCGACCCGCACCGACGAGGAACTCTCCCTGCCCGCCCTGGTGATCGCCGATATCGCCCTGCAACCGGATCGGCGCCGCCTGATGCCCGGCGCCCGGGTGGCCGAACTGGCCGAGGGCTATGCGGATTTCGCCCGCGCCCTGCCACCGCAGGACCGCCTGGTGCTGGTTCCGGCGCCCGGTTTCGCCCGCAGCGAGGCCGACGGTCTGCTGCGCGAGGCCCTCGTGAACGAGTTGCGCGAACATCCCTGGCTGCCGGTGCTCACCGATCTCCACAGTGCGCCCGCCGATGTCGACGCGGCGATCACGCCGCCGGATATCGATGATGTGATGCGTACCGGTGTGGCGCCGCCGCCTGCCGACGTGGCCGAGCTGTCGACCACTGGCGGGCCGCGCCGCGCCGACGCGGCGCCGAATCGCGCCAGCGTATTCCTCGGCGTCACAACCGAACTGGCGGGTCTGCTGGCAGGTCTGCTCGGCCCGCTGGTGATCCCGGAGCTGTCCGGACGTGCCTGCGCCGAACTGCTGGGTGTGCTGGACGTACATCGCATCGGCCTGGCTCGCGTGGCCGAACTGACCGGAAGTGTGCAGCGCCCGCCGCAGTGGTGGTATTCGCTCTACGACGCGCTGGAACCGTTCGTGACCGATCCGCTCGCTGCCGAGGAACTGGGCGCGCTGGCCGTGCCGCTCTCCGACGGCCGCCTGGTCACCGGCCCGCGCACGGTGGTGCTCGACGATCAGCTCGAGGAAGCGGTCGCGGTGCCGTGGGCGCGGCTGGTCCACCCGGAGGCCGCGCACGAACTGCTCGGCCGGCTCGGCGCGCAGCAGGCCGGGGTCGAGGATCTGCTGACCGATACCGCGCTGCGCGCCGAACTGGACTATCGCTCCGACGACGAGGAACTGCGCGAGGCGGTGCTCGGCCTGGCCGCCCACCTGCCGCCGGACACCACCCTTCCGACCTGGCTCGGCGCCCTCGAATTGCCCGACGAGACCGGCGAATTGCGCCCGGCCGACGAACTTCTGCTCCCGGATGCCCCGCTGGCCGAGGTGCTGATCGCGGATTCTCCGTTCGGCACGCTCGACACCGCGATCGCGCAGCGGCATCCGGCGGCGGCCCTGCGCGCGATCGGCGTCGGCTGGGGTTTCACCGTCGTCACCGAAACCGATCCGACCGGTCCCGACCACGACCTCGACGACGAGGACCGCTGGTGGCAGGGGTTGCCGGAGGATCCGCCGGAGTTCGCCGCGGTCCGGGATCTGGATCTGGTCGCCGACGACGCCTGGCCCCGGGCACTGCGACTGCTGCTGGCCGAACCGGCCACCCGCCGTCTACTCGCCGACCGTGACGGCTACACCGCCTGGTGGTTGCGCCGCCACGCGCGGGTCGGCGATCGCCCACTCGGCGTGTATCAGGCCGGATCGGATCCGGTGTTCGCCGACCTGCTGCCCGAACTCCCGGGCTTCACGGCGGCCGATTCGGCAGCCCTCGACGCCGTGCTCGCCGACCCCGCGAACATCACCGTCGACTTGGCCGTGGCCCTGCTCGAAGCACTGGCCGATCCTGCGAAAAAGCCCACCCCGGAAGCGGTTTCGCAAACCCATCGCCGGCTCGCCGCGGCCGTGCCGCATCTGGATCTCGACGAGATCGGCGTGCCGGAGCGGGTGCGTGCGCTCTCCGGAGCGGTGATCGATCCGGATCGCGCGCTGGTTCTGGACCGGCCCTGGCTCGGTCTGGCGCTACCGGCGGATCGCCTGGTCGCCGGCGATATCGAGCATGCGGGCGAACTGGCCACGCTGCTCGACGTGGCCGCTGCCTCCGAGGCGGTACATGCCGAGGTGCTCGGCACTGGAAAACGCACGACCTGGGCGGACGAACCGCTGGGTGTGCTGTTGCGGCTGCAGTTCGGCCTGCCGCCGCTGGCGGGTGAGCTGGTCCTGCACGATCGGCTGGAGGTCCGGCTCACCGGCGCCTACGAGGCGACCGTGGGCGTTCCGTGGTGGCGCGCGGGCGACACCACCCACGTGCAGCGGCAGCCGAGTTCGTGATACGCGGCGCGGCTATTTCGCGTAGGTGGTGATCATTTCCGCGAGCACGTCGAGCTGGGTGCGGACCGCCGCGCTGTCGTCGTCGACGAGCCAGCGCAAAACGATTCCGTCGATGACGTTCAGGGTGAATCGGCTCAAGGTCTGAACCGGAATTCGCCATTCGGTTCCGGTGGCCACGCGCCCGTGCTCGAGCACATCGGCGACGGTGGCGTCGTTGAACAGATACTGTTCGCGCGCGATCGCGAGTTTCGCTGGGGTCTGCTCACTTTCACGCAGAGCGTAGGTGGTGGTTTCGTAGGTGAGCAGTTGCCGTTGCGGTGTGGATTCGATGTTCAGCCAGAGCAGTTCCAGGCTGGCGCGAACCAAATTTTGAAGGGATTCTTTTCCACTTCCGACTTCCTGCCAGACCGTTTCATTGGTCTCGACGGAATCGCGCAATTCCATCGCCAATGCTTTGACCAGTTCGGTCATCAGCGCATCTTTGTTCTCGAAACAGTAATGCACCACACCGAGCGATACCCCGGCCGCCTGCGCGACATCGCGTGTAGTTACCCCGGCGACGCCCTTTTTCTCCGCGAGGCCGATGGCGGCCTCGATGAGGTGGGCTCGTCGTTCTTCGACGCTCAATCGGGAGGACACGGAAGCGAGTTAAGCCGCCAGGACGCGATGAGTCAATTCGCACACTGTAAAGTCGGCGCGCTCGGCGTGGCGCGGGCCGGCGGGTGTCACAGCCCTTTCTGCGCGCCTTTGTCACCCCTGCGGGCGCCGCGGCGCTGAATGACGAAAATGCTGTAGCCGAGCAGTCCGACTCCCAGTCCCATCAAACAGATCGGCCGTGCGTCGGCCCAGCTGTCGTTGCACCAGACCACGACGGTCGCCACCAGCCACACCAGCGAGCCGACGGCCAGAACGGGACGCGGATCGGTCAGCCGCGGTGGGATCTCGGGCACCTCGGGGGTCACGAAGTCAACGATAGCGGCGGGAACGGCGGACCACATATGTGGTGTCACGTATCGTTTTGCTCTGTGACAACGCCATCCGATATCCGTGCGCTCGCCGGTGAACTGTCCCTGGCGGTCGTGCGGCTGACGCGCCATCTGCGCGGCCGTCGTGCCGAAGCGCAGATTTCGCTCACCCAACTGTCGGCTCTGGCGACCCTGGCCAGAGACGGGGCGATGACTCCCGGCGTACTCGCCGCCAAGGAACGGGTGCAGCCACCGTCGATGACCCGAGTGATCGCCTCGCTCTCGGAGTTGCAGCTGGTCAAGCGCGATCCGCATCCCACCGACGGCCGCCAGGTCATCGTCTCGCTCTCGGACGCCGGCAAGGCGCTGATCCAGGACGAGAACAACGCCCGCGAGGCCTGGATGTTCGATCAGCTGTCCGGCCTGACCCCCGATCAGCTGCGGGTGCTCGACGACGCGGTCGCGATCATGAAGCAGTTGGTCGCCGACTCGGAGTAGAACGTCCGGCGCTCAGGCCACGAAAGCGTGCTCGCTGGAGACGATTTCGCGCCCCAGCGGCATCAGCGAGACGGGGATGAGCTTCAGGTTCGCCCAGCCGAACGGAATCCCGATGATGGAGACGAACAGCGGAATGCTGGTGACCAGGTGCCCGATCGCCAGCCAGAACCCCGCGAAGATCACCCAGATGATGTTGCCGATCAGCGAGGGAGCCCCCGCGCCCGGCTTGGCCACCACCTCCCGGCCGAACGGCCACAGCACGTAGGCCCCGATCCGGAACGACGCGATCCCGAACGGGATGGTGATGATCAGGATGCAGCAGAGGATTCCGGCCAGAAAATAGCCCACCGCCAGCCAGAACCCGGCGAAAATCAACCAGAGCACATTCAGTACGAACCGGATGAGGGTCACGTATCCAGCATGCCAGGGCGGTGCCGTACCCACCAGATGTGAACTGAGCGCGTGTGGACGAGCCGCTCAGAAGAACCAGCCGAGCACGGGTTCACGCTCGGCCCGGAAAGCGCGGTCCACATCCGCGACGATCCGGGAGCTCTTCGCACGCACTCGGTTCGCGACGGCGAAGGTGCGGGCTGAGTAGGCGCCGAGGTAGAGGCTGCCCAGGACGTCGATGCCGAGTTCGAGGTCGGGGGTGCGGGTGGTGGGTTCGCATTCGGCCCGCCCGTCGCGCACGCGCAGGGCGAAGGTGCCTCCGGCGTGGCGGAACGGGTCGTCCACGGCGACAACGACATCCAGATCCGTTTCGTAGTCGCGGGCGGACAGGGCGGCGGGGACGTCCATCGGCCGTGCCCACAGGCCGTCGTGACGGCTGACGGTGCGGACCAGGCGGGAGTCGGTGAGCAGGTGGGGCAGCGGGTCGTCGTCGCCGATGGTGGCGGTGACCGTGTCCACCAGGTCCAGACCGAGCAGGGCACGCCACAGCGCCGCATGCGCCTCGGTGGTGACCGCGCGCAGTTCCACCACCTCGGCGGTGAGTCTGCGCGGCTCGGAGTTGTCGTAGCGGTAGAGCGCGTACCCGTCGGGATGGGTGAGCGCGAACAGGGCGGCCTGGCCCCCGCTGCCGACCAGCTGGATCAACCACGCCGAATGCGGGCGCGCCTGGGCGCCGGGCACCAGCCGCCGCCAGCGGTCGTAGATGCCGGGCACCACGGTGATCGCATCGTCGAGCGAGCTCAGTGTCACGCCACCGGGATCGGGCGCGGTGGGCCGGAATTCGGCGAAGCGGCGGTCGATGGTGACGCGGTTCTCCACGACACACGGCCCGTACCCGAATCGTCCGTAGATGGTGGCGCGGCTGGCGGTGAAGATGGTCAGCGGCAGCCCCGCGGCCTCGGTACGCTCGTGCAGTTCGGTGTACATCGCGCGCAGAATGCCGCGACGGCGATGGGTCGGCGCCACCGCGACACCTGCCACGCCGCAGACCTCGACGGGATGCGGACCGGGCACCGTGAGCGTCATCGTGGTGTCCCGGGTGTGGCCGACGACGCGGTCGCCCTCCACGGCGACGAGCGCACGCTCGAGCGGGAACAGCTTCAGCCGCTGTGCGGTGACGACCGGATCCTCCCGGGGCGACGCGCCGAAAGCATTCGACAACAGCAGCCCGATACCGGGGAGGTCGTCCTCGGTCGCGGGCCTGAGCGTGACCTCTGCTGCGATCGCCATACCTCGACCATCGCACGCCGGCAGGACCCTGCGCACCCGGATTTTCCCGACGGGCCATACCAGGCTGTAGCCGCAAGTACCGCTACCGCTCGAGTCGTACCGAACAGTGCTGAACCTCCTCCGCGAGGGTGCACCCTGAGGGTTTCGGCCCAGGGGGCCGAAACCCCGCCGAAGCGAAGCGAAGGCAGAAATTGCGAATCCGGGCCTGCCGTCCCCTCCGAGGCAGGCCCGGATTCCGGCGGCCCGGTGTCGCCTCCGCGCCACGACGATGATGGTGCCGGGCGGCGCTAACGAGTCGCTCAACGTGCGCTTGTAGGGGCCGCGAATTGCGGTGCCGCACAGTCTCTCCAGTGCGGAGCACGTGAAACCCTCTGCGGCGCACAGGCCCCCGATATGCACGAAGCCCGCCTCCCTCGGAAGGGGGCGGGCTTCGGATCGGCTACTTCAGCGACCGGCGATATCGCCGTAATCGCGCGCACCGTAGCCGGTGTAGATCTGGCGCGGGCGGCCGATCTTCAAAGGCTCGCTGTGCATTTCGCGCCAGTGCGCGATCCAGCCGGGCAGCCGGCCCATCGCGAACAGCACGGTGAACATGCGGGTCGGGAAGCCCATCGCCCGGTAGATGACGCCGGTGTAGAAGTCGACGTTCGGGTACAGGCGGCGATCGACGAAGTAGCTGTCGGTCAGCGCGGCCTCTTCCAGCGCCTTGGCGATATCGAGCAGCGGGTCCTGCACGCCCAGCTTGCCGAGGATCTGGTCGGCGGTCTTCTTGACGATCGTCGCGCGCGGGTCGTAGTTGCGGTAGACGCGGTGTCCGAAGCCCATGAGCTTCACCCCGTCTTCCTTGTTCTTGACCTTGCGGATGAAGTCTTTGACCGCGGCATCGACGGTGCCGCCGTTGATATTCGCCTTGATGTCGTCCAGCATCTCCAGCACGGCCTGGTTGGCGCCGCCGTGCAGGGGACCCCACAGCGCGTTGATGCCGCCGGATACCGAGGTGAACAGGTTGGCGTCGGAGGAACCGACCAGGCGCACGGTCGAGGTGGAGCAGTTCTGCTCGTGGTCGGCGTGCAGGATCAGCAGCATGTCGAGCGCGGCGGCGACCTCGGGGTCGACCTCGTAGGGCTCGGCCGGGAAGCCGAAGGTCATGCGCAGGAAGTTCTCCACCAGGCTCAGCGAGTTGTCCGGGTAGAGGAACGGCTGGCCGACCGACTTTTTGTAGGAGTAGGCCGCGATGGTGGGCAGCTTGGCCAGCAGGCGGATGGTCGACAGCTCGACCTGCTCGGGATCGCGCGGGTCCAGCGAGTCCTGGTAGTAGGCCGAGAGCGCGTTGACCGCCGAGGACAGCACCGGCATCGGGTGCGCGTTGCGCGGGAAGCCGTCGAAGAAGCGCTTGAGGTCCTCGTGCAGCAGCGTGTGGCGGCGGATCCGGTCGGTGAAGTCTTCCAGCTGTGCCTGGGTCGGCAGCTCGCCGTAGATGAGCAGGTAGCTGACCTCGATGAAGTTCGAGCTCGCGGCGAGCTGCTCGATCGGGTAGCCGCGGTAGCGCAGGATGCCGGCCTCACCGTCGATGTAGGTGATCGCCGACTTGGTGGGCGCGGTGTTGGTGAAGCCCGGGTCGTAGGTGACGTACCCGGTGCTGGCCAGCAGCTTGCCCAGATCGATTCCGTCGTTGCCCTCGACGGCCTGGGCGACAGTCATGGCGTATTCGCCGCCAGGGTAGGAAAGTACCGGCTTGGCGTCGCCTGCGCCGTTGGCGTCCGAAGGCGTTTGCGCGACTTTGATGTTCTCAGCGGGCACGGAAGGATCCCTCTCAGGCTAGAACCGTAGGCGACGGGCGCGGTCGGCGTCCGGCGCACTTACCTCAACGCTAGCCGCTCACCGGTAGCGTCGATCCGTGAGGGTCGTCATCTGCTACCTCACGGTCACATGTGTGCGATGTGAGCTCGCGGGCCCGATCGTGCTAGGGGCTCGCGCGGGTGCTCACGAGTGCTGTTCGGCCGGAATCTCGGCGTGGACGCGGGGAACGCGGTAGCGGACGAAGGCGGGGAAGACGGCCGCGGCGATCAGCACGCCGATCACCACCAGGACCCCACCACCGGCCGCCGCCACGGCAGTACCCATGGCCGCGGCCGTGAAACCGTGGGCAACATCACCGATCCGGGGCCCACCTGCGACGACCACGGTGAACACGCCCTGCAGCCGCCCGCGCATGTCGTCGGTGGCCACCTCCTGCAACATGCTGGTCCGCAGCGCCGCGGAGAACATGTCGACCGCACCGCCGAAGGCCAAGCACGCCAAGGCGATCCACAGGCCGACCCCGATGCTCAACCGGTGGCCGGTCGCGCCGACGGCGAGTCCGAAGCCGATCATCGCCGCACCCCACAGCGCGATGCACACCACCACGGCCATGCCCTGGCGCCGTACGTGGCCGAGCCATCCGGAGAACACACCGCCGGCGACCGCACCGGCCGACATCGCGGCGAAGAGCAGGCCCAGGGCCACACCGCCGGTCACCGGATCGCCGAAGGTGTCGTGCGCCATCTGCGGGAACAGAGCGCGCGGCATGCCGAAGACCATCGCGATGATGTCGACGGCGAAGGAGGCCAGCAGGATCGGCTGGGTGGACAGGTAGCTGAAACCCTCGACGACGGTGCCCAATCCGGCCTTCCGGGCGACTCCGGTCGGCGGGACAGCGGGCAGTCGCCACACCGCCCACAGCGTGGCCAGCAGGGCGACCGAGTCGATCAGATACAGCATCGACAGTCCGGTCACCGGAATCAGCGCACCCGCGAGCACCGGCCCGGCGATGGCGCCGAACTGCATGACGGTCATGTTCAGCGAGTTGGCCGCCGGCAACAGGTCACCCGGCAGCAGTCGCGGAATGATGGCCGCGCGGGTCGGCTGATTCATCGCGAAGAAGGCCTGCTGTACCGAGAAGAGCCCGAGCACCAGCCAGACGTTGTTCACCCCGGCGGCGGCCTGCAACCAGAACGCCACGGAGGTCAGCCCGGTGCCGACGCTGGTGATCAGCAGGAGGGTGCGCCGGTCCATGACGTCGGCGACCGCCCCGCCCCACAGGCCGAAGACGATCAGCGGCACCAGGCCGAAGACGCCGGCCAGCCCGACATATCCGGAGCTGCCGGTGATTTGGTAGATCTGCTGCGGAACCGCGACCACCGAGAGCTGGGCTCCGATGACGGTGACGATATTGGTGACCCACAGCCGCCGGAAATCGATGTCGCGCAGCGGTGCGACATCGGCGAGCACTTTCACCATGGCCGAGCTTTCACCATGGCGCGGCGCCGGTCCGCGTGGACGATGCGGCCGGCGGCCGTCTTCCAGAAATCATCCCATGAATATAGCCGGTAGCGGCCGATCCGCGACTCGGGCATATCGCCCGTCGTGGCGGGGATTCCGGGTCAGGGTTGCAGGCGTTCGATGCGGGCCGAGCCCATCGCGGCCGGTCCGTCCGGCAGCGTCACCCGGATGCGGTTGTGCAACCGGCTGCGCCGGCCCTGCCAGAATTCGATCTGTTCCGGACGCAGGATGTAGCCGCCCCAATTGGCCGGGACCGGAATCTGTTCCACGCCGTCGAAACGGTCCGTGACGTCGGCCAATGCCCGATCCAGATCCTCCCGCGAGGCCACCGGGCGGGATTGGTGCGACGCCCATGCCCCCAGTTGCGAATTGCGCGGACGCGAGCGCCAGTACGCCGTGGTCACCTCCGAGGAGACCTGGTCCACCCGGCCGCGCAGCGTCACCTGCCGGCCCACCTTCGGCCAGGCGAAGGTGGCCGACGCATACGGCACCGCGTGGAGTTGATCACCCTTCGCGGAGTCGTAATTCGTGTAGAAAGTCACACCCTCGGCGGACACTCCCTTGCACAGGACCGTGCGCGACGCGGGACGCGGTCCGGCGTCGGTGAGCTCGACCGTCGCCAGCACCATGGCATTGGGTTCGGTGATGCCGGCGTTGGTGGCGAGCTCGATCCAGTTGCGCAGCAACGGTTCCCAGCCGTCGGCCGGCCAGCTCTCGGTCAGGTCCGGATCGCCGCCGTATTCGGCCCGCATCGCGGCGATGTCGACATCGACGCGCGGGACGGCGCCGAAGCGATCCGGCAAAGTCGATGAATTCGCGGTCGCAAGACCTGTTTCGCCCCCCGCTGAGCCCGGTGAATTCTGCTCCTCGCGCATGGTCCAAACGTTACTCCCCAGTACTGGGGGGATAAGGTTGCAGGTGATCGGCCGGAGTGGCATACGGCCGCACAGCACCGGCCCGGCCGAGCCGGGAAAGCACCACCCGGCCGAGCCGGGAAAGCACCATCGCGTGGCCGCCCACAGATCGTGCGGCCCGATTTGCAAGGAGAGTCACAACATGACTACCAGCGCTGCGGCTCCTACTGGTCCGGCCGTGCCCCCCGATTTCGTCAGTGGCCTGGAAGGCGTGGTGGCGTTCACCACCGATATCGCCGAGCCCGACAAGGACGGCGGCGCGCTGCGCTACCGGGGTGTCGACATCGAGGACCTGGTCGGTAACCACGTCACCTTCGGTGACGTCTGGGCGCTGCTGGTCGACGGCCGCTTCGGACAGGGACTGCCGCCCGCCGAGCCGTTCCCGCTGCCGGTGCACACCGGCGATGTGCGCGTCGACGTGCAGGCCGGTCTGGCGATGCTCGCCCCGATCTGGGGCTACCAGCCGCTGCTGGACATCGACGACGCCACCGCCCGCGAGAACCTCGCGCGCGCGTCGGTGATGGCCCTGTCCTATGTCGCGCAGTCCGCGCGCGGCATCTACCAGCCGGCCGTGCCGCAGAAGGAGATCGACGAGGCGAGCACGATCACCGAACGCTTCATGAAGCGGTGGAAGGGTGACCCGGATCCGCGCCACGTCGAGGCCATCGACGCCTACTGGGTGTCGGCCGCCGAGCACGGTATGAACGCCTCCACGTTCACCGCGCGCGTCATCGCCTCGACCGGCGCCGACGTGGCCGCCAGCCTGTCCGGCGCGATCGGCGCCATGTCCGGCCCGCTGCACGGCGGCGCCCCCGCGCGGGTGCTGCCGATGATCGAAGAGGTCGAAAAGACCGGCGACGCACGCGCTCTGGTGAAGGGCATCCTCGATCGCAAGGAGAAGCTCATGGGCTTCGGCCACCGGGTCTACCGGGCCGAGGACCCGCGCGCCCGGGTGCTGCGTGCCACCGCGAAGCGGCTGGACGCGCCGCGCTACGAGGTCGCCGCGGCGCTCGAGCAGGCCGCGCTGGCCGAACTGCGCGAGCGTCGCCCCGATCGCGCCATCGAGACCAACGTCGAGTTCTGGGCCGCGGTGATCCTGGACTTCGCCGAGGTGCCCGCGCACATGATGCCGGCGATGTTCACCTGTGGCCGCACCGCGGGCTGGTGCGCGCACATCCTCGAGCAGAAGCAACTGGGCAAGCTGGTGCGCCCGGCCGCGATCTACACCGGACCGGCGCCGCGCTCCGCGGAGTCCGTGCCGGGATGGGAGACCGTCGTCCGGTAGTCCGGGCCCGTCGCCGTTCGAGCGCCTTCGCAGTTTTCGCTGCGGAGGCGCTCGTCGCTTCTCTGCCGTAGCATCTGCTCGCGTGGGTGGAGCAGAACTGTCGCGACGTCGGCTTCTGGCAGCGGGTGCGGCGGTAGCCGCGGGTTTCGCCGCCTCGGGATGTGCTACGGCCGAAGGGAATTCGCCGGTCAAGACGATCATCTCCACGGCGCCGCCCGCACCGGCCCGCACATCGGTTCCGTCGGTGGCGAGTCCGGCATCGGCGTCGCTACCCGCACAGCCGGATCCGGCGGCCGTGGCCGCGCGCTATGCCGGTCGGCAGCCCGCCGGATGGGGAATGGACCTGCCCGGCATCATCACCTCGATCCCCGCGCAGGGTAAGCAGATGGCGCTGACCTTCGATGCCTGCGGCGGGCCGGACAACGACGAGATCAACACCGAGTTGATGAATTACCTCGTCGCCCACAACATTCCGGCGACGCTGTTTCTCAACAAGCGCTGGATCGATGCCGACCCCGGCAGGGCCGAGCAGCTGGCCGCCAATCCGCTGTTCGAACTCGCCAACCACGGCACCCGGCACTGTCCGCTCTCGGTCACCGGCCACGCCGCCTACGGCATCGCCGGCACCGCGTCCCCGCAGCAGGCGATCGACGAGGTGTGGGGCAATCACGAGCGGCTCACCCGGCTGCTCGGACATCCGCCGCGGTTCTTCCGCGCGGGCACCGCACACTACGACGACGTGTCGGTCGCGATCGTGCGGGATCTGGGGGAGACGCCGGTCGGTTTCAGCATCAACGCCGATGCCGGGGCGACCTTCACGGCCGCGCAGGTGCGCACCGCGATGTCGGCGGCACAGCCCGGGTCGATCTCGATCGCCCATATGCACCGCCCGAAGTCGGGTACCGCCGAGGGGATGTCGGTGGTGTTGCCGGTATTGCGTTCGCGCGGTTTCGAATTCGTCAAACTGCCCTGAGCGGGCCTTTCGAACCGGATTCAGAGTTCGGCCGAGGCCTCCCAGTCCACCGCCACCGACTCGCCGCGATCCACGGCGAAGAACGCGACCTCGAGATGCCGGCCCAGATCGACCAGTTCGATCGCCGGCAACGGCACCGGCTGCACGATCCGTACGCGCCACGGCCGCGGTTCGTCCCAGGCGCGCAGTTCCAGATCCAGCCGTAGCACCGGATCGTCGCGACCCGAGTAGTCGGCGGCGATCGGCGTGGCCGCCAGCACCGTCGCGTCGGCGCGGCGGCCCGCGGACAGAATCTTCGCGATGCTCACCCGCGTCGCCTCCGCGACGCCGGGCACGTACAGCACCAGTCGCTCGCGATCACCCGGATCGACGCGGCAGCCGACCACGTCGCCCGGTTGCATCGACTCCCGCTCGGCGTCGCTCACTCGTTGCCGCATCCGGGTCTCGTACGGCGGTACGCCGTCGAGTTGGATGCGGACCCAGAAGCGACAGCCGGGTTCGACCCGGCTCGCGGCATCCGCCCGCTTCCGCAGGCCGTCGACGCGGGAGGCCGCGGAGGCGGAAGTGCGGCAGGGGCGGACCCCGAGAATCGTCGCCGTTCCCGGCAGGCCGCGCAGCAGCAACTCGTGCCGTGCTCCCTCGGAGAGCATGCCGGTACGCAGCATGTTCCCGGCCCGCTCGAGCCGTGTGGCCAGGCGTGCGCGCAGACCGTAGCGGCCGCTGGCGGACCGGGCCGATCCGGCTGCGCCGGCCGAGGGGACCGCGGTCGATCCGAGTGCCGCGGATGCGGCGGAGATGCCCGTCGAGTCCGGTATCTCCCGCCCTGCCATACTCATTGCCCAACGGTAACGGTCCGCCGGGCGCCGACATGGTGATACGGACATATGCGCGGTTTCGGCAAGCCTGTCGCATCCGTCCGCGCAACCCCGACCCACCCACGCGCGAGACCCACATCACGCTCTAGGCTTGAGCCCATGACCGCTGCCTTTCCGAGCATCCCCGACGATCTGAAGCCCGCCGACGGACGGTTCGGCTGCGGCCCGTCCAAGGTCCGTCCCGAACAGCTGCGCTCCCTCGTCGAGGTCGGTGCCGCTGTGATGGGCACCAGCCACCGTCAGAAGCCGGTCAAGGACGTCGTCGCGCGCGTCCGCACGGGCCTGCGCGAGCTGTTCTCGCTGCCCGAGGGCTACGAGGTCGTGCTCGGCAACGGCGGCACCACCGCGTTCTGGGACGCCGCGGCCTTCGGCCTGATCCGGGACCGTTCGCTGCACCTGACCTACGGTGAGTTCTCCTCGAAGTTCGCCGCGGTGGCCAAGCGCAACCCGTTCATCGGCGATCCGATCGTGGTGTCCTCGGACCCGGGCACCGCGCCCGAGCCGGTCTCCGACCCGGTCGCCGATGTGATCGCGTGGGCGCACAACGAGACCTCCACCGGTGTGGCGGTTCCGGTGCAGCGGCCCGCCGGCTCGGACAACGCGCTCATCGCCATCGACGCCACCTCCGGCGCGGGCGGTCTGCCGGTGAATATCGCCGACGCCGATGTGTACTACTTCGCGCCGCAGAAATGCTTCGCCTCCGACGGTGGCCTGTGGGTCGCGCTGATGAGCCCGAAGGCTTTGGAGCGAGTCTCCGAAATCAAGGATTCGGGTCGTTACACTCCCGAATTCCTCTCGCTGCCGATCGCGATCGACAACAGCACCAAGGATCAGACCTACAACACCCCGGCGCTGGCCACGCTGCTGTTGTTCGCCGATCAGATCGAGTGGATGAACAACAACGGCGGTCTGGACTGGACCGTCAAGCGGACCCTCGATTCCTCGTCGCGGCTGTATTCCTGGGCCGAGTCCAGCGAATTCGCCACGCCGTTCGTCGCGGAGCCGGCGCACCGCTCGCAGGTGGTCGGCACCATCGACTTCGACCCGTCGGTGGATGCGGCGCAGGTCGCAAAGGTGTTGCGCGCCAACGGCATCGTCGACACCGAGCCCTACCGCAAGCTGGGCCGCAACCAGCTGCGCGTCGGCATGTTCCCGGCGATCGACCCCGAGGACGTGTCGCAGCTGACCCGCTGCATCGACTGGGTGGTGCAGCAGATCAGCGCCTGATCACGACAGCGCTCGGATAAAAGCTCGCGAAAGTCGCGGAATTTCGTCACCGAAATCCGCGGCTTTCGCGTTTACGCTGTTGTGGTGCGCGCCAACCGAAATCGTGCCGGAAGTTTGCCGGGGCGTGGGCCGGTGAGCGTGGAAACAGAGCAGATTAGTCGTCCCCGGTACCGCGGCGGTAGATTTCAGGCCGCGTGTCTTGCCACACGAATCTCAGAAGTGCACTACTGTTCCAGAACGTGGGCGGTGTCGCGAGCTAGTTGGTGCTCGGCGCAGCTGTGATCGACGCAGCGATAAGGAGGTAACGGTGCGTGAACTTCGAGTGATCGGATTGACGCCCGATTCCGCGCACATCGTGTGCGTCGATGCCGAGACCGGGCAGAAGTACCGGCTCGCCGCCGACGAGAAGCTGCGTGCCGCCGCGCGTGGAGACCTTGCCCGATTCGGCCAGATCGAGATCGAAACGGAGGCGACCATGCGTCCTCGCGATATCCAGGCTCGGATCCGTGCCGGTGCCTCGGTGGAGCAGGTCACCGAGGAGTCCGGCATGCCGGCCAGCCGGGTGGAGCGTTTCGCCTACCCCGTGCTGCTCGAGCGTGCGCGCGCGGCAGAGCTGGCGCAGAAGGCGCATCCGGTGCGCAAGGACGGTCCGGCGGTGGAGACGCTGATCGAGATCGTCTCGGCCGCCTTCGCCGAGCGTGGGCACAACATCGATATCGCCGAATGGGACGCCTGGAAGGACGAGAAGAACTACTGGGTCGCCCAATTGCAGTGGCAGGCGGGCCGTTCGGTGATCGCCGCGCACTGGCGTTACCAGCCGGACGCGCACGGCGGCTCGGTGGTGCCACTCGACGATCCGGCCTCGGATCTGATCGATCCCGATTTCGGTCGCGCCCTGCGCGGCCTGGCCACCATCCTGCCGGAGCCGACCCCCGAGCCCGCGCCGGTGGTGGAACCGGTGCCGGCCGGGCCCGTCCAGACCACCGCGGTGGCCGAGACCGGCCAGGCCGGTCTCGACGAGTACTTCGAACAGCGGGCCGCCGTGGGCGGCACCGCGGTTCCGGTCAGTGCCAAGAGCACCGTGGCGGCGAATCCGTCGAGCACGACGCCCGCGGCCGCCACCCCGGCGCTGCCGGCGGCACCGGCCGCCGCCGCACCGACCGCCCCGGCCGAGCCGTCCGAACCCGCCGCTCCCACCGCGGATCCGGAGCCTGCCGCCCCCGCGGAGCCGGCGCCGGCGCCGGCTCCGGCGGCGAAGTCCACCCCTGCGGCAGCGAGCGCCAAGCCGGAAGCCGCCAAGCCCGCCGCGCAGAAGCAGGCCCGGGCCAAGCGGGGTAAGGCGCCGATGCCGTCCTGGGAGGATGTGCTGCTCGGCGTCCGTAGCTCCGGGCACTGAGCCCTCCGGGCGCCGAATCCGCGGCCGGGCACCGAATCCCGGGCAACCACGTCGAATTCGCGGCGGAGGCCACCGGTCTCCGCCGCGAAGTTCGTGTGGCGGTTCGCTGCTTACCCTCGTTCGGGCGTGTCGCCGCCGGAATGTGTGAAACGGGGGTTGACACGCGCGGCAGAAGTCAGAAGCGCCGATGTTTCCGCTGTTGGGGGAGTAGATTTTTCGTATGCGCCCGATTTCGTCGAGCGCACAGCGAGCAGGCCGCGGCGGCGGATGTGCTTCGGCTCCGGTGTTTGCTCGGGAGTAACCACGCTTACCCGTCCGAGCTCGGGAGGTGTCGCAGGTGCCATCCACAGCCTCGTCGATCTGGTACGTCGACGACCCCGACCCGGCGGCGGTCCTGCGCTCACACCCCGATCCCGATCCGGAGGCCGCCCTCGCCCTGGCCAAACAGCTCAATCCCGGCCACGATGTGGTGCCCGCCGCCTCCGGCACCCTGAAGGTCTGGGCCGGGCCGGATCCCGGCTCGATGTACATCGGCTGCTATCCGGGGGTCACCGTGGTCTGCACGGTGCAGGCGGCGCGCAGCCATCCGACCCGGCTGCCGGAACTACTGATCCGGCCGCTGGCCTCCGAGCACACCTACCTGGTGTCCTACGACGTCCCACTGGGCTGGGGTGCGTTCGCGCATTGGGAGCGCGGGGAATTCCGTCGCGCCTTCAGCGCCACGCGGGTGAACATCGTCGAGGACGAAGGGCTGCCGCTGGTGTGGGAGCGGTCGTACTGGGCCGGCGACCATCCGGTCCGGCTGCGGCCCGGTGATTTTCCCGATCCCCAGATCCTTCCGTTCGACCCGCCGGAATTCGCCGACGCCGCGAACGAGGAGTGGCTCGGATTCCGTTATCGGGCGGGGTCTTCCGACGAGGCCCTGCATCCGGATCGGATCGAGGTGTGTGGCTTCAGCCTCTACCCCGCGGGGCAGGCGCCCGCACCGGCGACGCGGGCGACGTCGGTGACGATTCCGGCGAGTAAGCGCTGGCTCGGCTGGTTGCGTGGCCGCGACCGCGTGTTGTGATCGCGAAATCCGTCGAGGCTTCAGGACGCGAGGTGTCAGGACGCGGCATCGATCAGTAGAACGACCCAGCCGATCAGTACCCCGGCGCCGAGTCCGGCGAGCACCCAGCGGGTGACCGGGGTGTAGCGCCAGCGCCACGCGGTCGGTGCGGTACCGGCGACGGCGATCACGTTCACCGCCACCGCGAGCGTCCAATGAACATGTGCCAGTGCGACACCGAACGAATACACCCCGGCGGCGGTCAGCGCGGCGACGAAGACCGACACCGCGATCCCCGCCGCCCACGGCGTGGGTTCGCTGTCCGGGCGGCCGAGCGGTCGATTCACGATGTCCGCACCCTTTCGTAGAAGGCCATCGCGGCCGCGGTCGCGACATTGAGCGAATCCGTGCCGGGGGTCATCGGAATCCGGGCGCGGATATCGGTGGCGCGCATCGCCGCCTCGGTCAGGCCGGGGCCTTCGGCGCCGAGCAGCAGTGCCACCCGGTCGCCGGTCATCGCGGTCGCCAGATTCACCGCCTCGGGATTCGGCGTCAGCGCGATGATCCGAAAACCCAGCTCGCGCAAGGTGTGCAGGCCGTCGGGCCAGGTCGGCAGCGAGGCGAAGGGCACCCGCAGCGCGTGGCCCATCGATACCCGCACCGCGCGCCGATACAGCGGATCGGCGCAGCGGTCGCCGAACAACACCGCGTCGGCGCCGAGTCCGGCCGCATTGCGGAAGATCGAGCCGATGTTCTCGTGATCGTTGACGCCCTCGAGCACCGCGACCGTGCGCGCGGTCCGCAAGATCTCCTCGGGCAGCAATTCCGGCGGGCGGTAGGCGGCGGCAAGTACGCCGCGATTGAGATGAAATCCGACGATTTCGGCCATCACCTCGGCGCCGACGCGGTAGTAAGGGATGTCCACACCGGCGAGGTCGGGGGCGAGCTGATCGAAGCGGCGGCCCACCCCGAGCAGGGCGAACGGCTGGAAACGCGAGGCCAGCATGCGCTGCACGACCACCACGCCCTCGGCCACGACCAGGCCTTTTCCGCCCGGGAGGTCGGGACGCCGGTCGGCCGAGTTGAGGTCGCGGAAGTCGGCGACCCGAGGGTCGCCGGGGTCGACGATATCGATCACGTGGGCCACGGCAACCTATCCTGCACCCTGGCTCCGAATTCGGCCGATCCAACTGTCGTGTGGAACACGGTTTGGCAAGCAACGCTATGGTGAACTCTTTATTGGTTTATCCGCAGAACGATTTATCCATCGCAACGGAAGAGGACGCATGACCAAGCCGGAAGTCGAGTTCCAGGAAGGCCCCGCGCCCACCACGCTGGAAGTGCACGATCTGGTCGAGGGCGAGGGCGCCGAGGCCGTACCCGGCGGCACCGTCGAGGTGCACTACGTGGGCGTCACCTACGACACCGGCGAGGAATTCGATTCGTCCTGGAACCGTGGCGAATCCATCACCTTCCCGCTGCGCGGCCTGATCCAGGGCTGGCAGGAAGGTATTCCGGGGATGAAGGTCGGCGGCCGCCGCCAGCTGACCATCCCGCCGGAGCTGGCCTACGGTCCCGAGGGCTCGGGCCACCCGCTGTCGGGCAAGACGCTGATCTTCGTCATCGATCTGCTGAACGTCGTCGAGTAGTACGCCGATCACTGCCGGACGATCTCGACCGGATCGGACAGATTCGTCGCCAGGACGGACTGCTGGGATGTGCTGTGCGCCGGTAACGCGGTGAGGGCCTTGCCGGTTTGATCGGTCAGATTCGTCGATATCTGCTGCATCTGGGTGACCCCGCCGGTCACCGCCTGCAGCGCACCCTGCAGTTGCGCGGTCGCCTGATCGGCGAGCTGCGGAATCTGTCCGGCCAGGGCGGCGCCTTGGTCCAGCTGGGCGGCGGCGGAGGTCAGCCGGTTCGCGGCATCGCGCAGGATGGTGCCGAGACCGGTGTTCGGATCGGTACTGCTACCGGTCAGCCGGGCCACGCCCGCCAGCTGGGTATCGGTCTGGCCGGCGATCGAGCGCAGCGCCTCCAGCTTTCCGACGATGTCGGTGACCTGGGGATCCGCCGCGAACGGCAGCGCGCGCAGCAGCGGCAGCACCTGGTCGAGTCCGCTGCTCATCGCCTTCGCACCGGAGCTGATCTGCCCGATGGTCAGCCCGGTGGCATCGAAGGCGCCGGCCATGTTCTCGGCCTGATTCGTCGCCTGACCCAGGGTGTCGTGTACCTGGCCGAGCTGCGAAGTCAGCGTGGCCGCACCGGATTTCGCGGAATCCAGGAAGCCCAGCATCTGCTGGGCGCCGCCGGTGAACTGTCCGGCGGCGTCGGAGGCCGTCCGCACGCCCGCGTCGAGCAGCTGAGAGGTGAAGGCGGCCTGCTGCATCGAACCGCGCGCGTTCGCGACCGCGGCCAGGGTTTGATCCACGCCCGCGGCCGCGATTCGCCGCGTCACCGCCGCGACCGCATCGTCGACCGCGGCGGTGTCCGCGTGCTCGTCGGCGGCCACGGTCAGCTGCGCCCGATGCGGCTGCGCCGTGGCGAGGGTGCCCAGCGACGCACTGAGGTCGGCGGGCAGGGTGATCACCGCGGCGTGGTCGGCGGTGCGCGCGCCGGGTTCGGCCACGGTCCAGGTGTCGCTCTCGGCTTGGAGTGCCTTGACGATGCGGGCCCCGGCGGGACCGGTATCCGCGTTGACGATCGCGATATCGGTCGGCGCGGCGCCACCGTGGGTGGCGGCGATCACCCCACCCGTCACCGCACCGGCGACCACCAGGGTCACCACACCGAGCACTGTCCAGCGAAAACGTCTACCTACCACGCCGTTCGACGGTAGCGGCGGTGAATGCGCAAGTACTGGCGGATATCTGAGGGTTCTGTGAGGGATCGCGGACGATTCAGTTCTGCGGCGGTGGCGCCGCCCGCATCGGACGGGCCGGCAATTCCAGCACCAGGCGTACGCCGCCCAGGGTGCCGTCGTCGAAATAGGCTCGGCCGCCGTGCAATTGGGCCTGCTGCGCGACCAGTGCCAGGCCCAGGCCGGAGCCGCCCTTGGTGGCGTTGGCGCCGCGAATGAAGCGGTCGAAGACACTGCGCCGTTCCTCGGCCGGGATGCCTGCACCGTTGTCGTCGACCGAGATCACGATCCAGCCGTCGGGGCGGCGATGGGCGGATACCAGCGCCTGCGTCGCGCCGCCGTGACGGGCGGAATTGGTGAGCGCGTTGTCGACGGCCAGGCGCAGTCCGGTCGGCAGTCCACGGGTGACGAGTTCGGGATCGGTCTCGATGCGGACGGTGAGTTCCGGGAAGTGGCGCATCGCGTCGTGGGCGGCGTGGTCGACCAGATCACCGACATCGGTTTCGACATGGTCGCGCTCGTCGGTCAGCTCGCCCGCGGCCAGCCGTTCCAGCGCGGCCAGCGTGGCCTCCACCCGGCCCTGACTGCGCTGGAGGTCGTCGAGGATCTCCGCGCGCTGCTGCTCGTCGAGGTCCAAGGTGCGCAGCACCTCGAGGTCGGTGCGCATCGCGGTGAGCGGGGTGCGCAGTTCGTGCGCGGAGACGGCGGCGAAATCGCGGGCCGTCTCGAGTGCCGCGGCGGTTTCGGCCTGGGCGAACTGCACCCGCTCCAACAGCGAATTCACTGCCTCGGAGAGTTTTTCGGCCTCGAAGACCCCGGATCCGTCCACCCGGACCTCGGCCGTGCTGGTGCCACTGCGCGCACTGACCTGCCGGGTGAGATCCCGGATCGGGCGCACCGCGCCGCCACCGAACACCCAGCCCAGCCCGGCCGCCGCGGCCACCGCCAGGCCGGCCGCGAACAGCACCCAGCGCCGCTGCTCGGACATGGTGTGATAGGCGTCGGTCAGCGGGATCGCGATCGATACGGTCCGCCCCTCGGGCTGATTCTCGGTCGTGGTCAGCACCCGGAAAGGGGTGCCCTCCATCGTGACCGTATGCGAACCCGGGTCCTCGGCCGGCAGACGCACGCTGGTGGAGGCGATGATCTCACCGTGGTCGCGGACCGTCACCGCAATATCCTTGTTCGGGGTCACCAGCGACAGCACCCCGACCGCGATGAGCGGCTGCATCAGCACGATGCGCGAGGCGATGGCCAGTTCCTGGTCGGCCTGGGCGAGATTGTTGCGGCCCAGTGCCACCACGGACACCCAGCTCAAGACCGCGGTGATGATGATCGCGCCCAATGCCGCCGCACCGGCGACCCTGGTGCGCAGCGAATAGGAGTGACGCAGCCCGAAGCGTCGCCGTTGCGGTCCGGTCATCCCGCACCGGCACGGATCGATTCGGCGTGGGCGCCGGTCATTTCGGCATCCGCAGTACGAAGCCGACGCCGCGAATGGTGTGCAGCAGCCGGGGCGTGCCGTCGGCCTCCAGTTTGCGGCGCAGATAGCCGACGAAGACGTCCACCACATTGGTGTCGGCGGCGAAGTCGTAACCCCACACCAGCTCCAGCAGTCGTTCCCGGCTCAACACCACTCCGGCATTGCGGGCCAGCGTGGACAGCAGTTCGAATTCCCTTTTGGTGAGCTCGATTTCGTTACCGTGCAGCAGGGCGCGATAGCCGGCCACATCGATTTCCAAGGGACCCACGGTGATCGAGCCCGGCGCCGCGGCGGGTGCGGTATCGGTGCGCCGGCGCAGCAGCGCCCGGATCCGCGCCACCAATTCGGCGAGGACGAACGGTTTCACGAGATAGTCGTCCGCCCCGGATTCCAGTCCGGCGATCCGATCGCCGACCGAACTGCGTGCCGAGAGCACACAGATCGGCACTTCGTTGCCCATCGCCCGCAGCGCGGTCACCACGCCGGCGCCGTCGAGCACCGGCATGTTCATATCGAGGACGATCGCGTCGGGCGCCTGTTCGGCCACGCTGCGCAACGCCGCGGCCCCGTCGCGGGCGATGACCACCCGGAATCCGGACAGTCGCAAGCCGCGTTCCACCGAGGACAGCACATCCTCGTCGTCGTCGACCACCAGCACCGTCGGATTCTCGCTGCTCGCCACGGTGTGCAGTGTAATTTGACCGCGCGGCCCCGGGGGTGGCCCGAGGCTCGCGCGAGTTGCCGATCCGGTGGCCGGATCAGTAGTTGTGGCAGGAATCGGCGACTTCCTGGATCGTCGAGCTCAGGCTGGCGGCCCGCGGGTCCTGCTGGGCGCGCTGTGCCTCGTCCGGGTGCTGAGCCAGGTACTGCTGGAATTCGGCGCGGCGCTGTTCCACCGGCTGATCGAATTTGGCCTTCAGCTCGGCCTTCTGGTCCGGGTTGTTGTCCAGGATCGAGGCCAGCTGCGGCGCCTTGTCGTGCAACGCGGCGTCGACCTGGGCGAAGCTGCAGGTCGAATTCAGCAGCGGCGCAACCAGTTCGGTCGGGCCCGCCGATGCGGTGGCGGGGACCAGCAGGGCGGCCCCGGTGGCCAGGCCCGCAGCGGTGAGGGTGGTTGCGGCAAATCCGCGAATGCGCATGATTCTCTCTCCCTGTGCGTCGGCACGTACGTGTCCGGCACGGTATCGCCGGAGTCTGGGGCGTAGGTGAACCGATTCTGAGAAGACTCTGAACCGGCTGCTCACACCGCGCCCCGGTCCGGGTGGCCCGATCAGGAACCGATACTCGAGCCGTTCGTGGTCGCCGCCGGATCGGTTGTGTTCTCGGCCGCCGTGTCGGCGGTCGGATCGGTCCCGGCGAGCAGCTGATCCTCCAGCGCGATCAGCACCGCCGGATCCTCGATGGTGGCCGGCATCTCCCAGTTCTCGCCGGAGGCGATCTGGCGGATGGTGCGGCGCAGGATCTTCCCGGATCGGGTCTTGGGCAAGGCCCGTACCACCGTCACATCGTGCAGCGTCGCAATCGCGCCGATCTGCTCCCGGACGCGGGCGATGATCTCGGCGCGCAACTGCGCCAGCTCGATGTCGACCCCGTTCTTGAGCACCACGTAGGCGATCGGAAGCTGACCCTTCAGTTCGTCGGGAACACCGATCACCGCGGTTTCCGCGACCGCCGAATGTCCCGAGATCGCGCCCTCGATGCCGCCGGCCGAGAGCCGATGCCCGGCCATATTGATCACATCGTCGCTGCGGCCGAGCACGTACAGATAACCGTCCTCGTCGAAATAGCCGGAGTCGCCGGTGAGGTAGTGCCCGGGGTAGGCCGAAAGATAGGAGCGGGCGAAGCGCTCGTCGTCGCGCCACAGGCCGGTCAGTGAGCCGGGCGGCAGCGGCAGGCCGATCACGATGTTGCCCTCCGCGCCCGTCGCCACGGCATCGCCTTCGTAGTCGAGGACGCGCAGCCGATAGCCGGGCACCGGAACCGAGGCCGAGCCGGGTTTGATCGGCAGCTCCTGCAAACCGAGCGGGTTCGCGCACACCGGCCAGCCGGTTTCGGTCTGCCACCAGTGGTCCACGACCGGGCAGTCGGGCAGATCGGCCAGCACCGTCTCCCGGGTCCACTCGTAGGTGGCGGGGTCGAGCCGTTCGCCGGCGCAGAACAGCGCGCGCAGCGAGGACAGATCGTGGCGGCGGGCGAGCGCGGCCTCGGGATCGGCGCGGCGGATCGCGCGCAGTGCGGTGGGGGCGGTGAACATCACGTGCACCCCGTACTGCTCGACCAGCCGCCAGTAGGTGCCGGAGTCCGGCGTACCGATCGGTTTGCCTTCGAACAGGACGGTCGTCGCGCCGACCAGCAGCGGGGCGTAGACGATATAGGAATGGCCGACCACCCAGCCGATATCGGAGGTGGTCAACATCACCTGACCGGGGGAGACGTCGTAGATGTTGCGCATCGACCAGGCCAGCGCCACCGCGTGGCCACCGTTGTCGCGCACCACGCCCTTGGGTTTTCCGGTGGTGCCGGAGGTGTAGAGGATGTACAGCGGATCGGTCGCGGCCACCGGCACCGGATCGGCCGGTTCCGCGTCGCGGACCATGTCCTCCCAGTCCAGCCAGCGGGCCGCGACGGTGGCGGTGGAATCGGGCAGGGTGTCGGTGGCCGGCTGCGGGGCGGCGAACCGGATGGTCGCAAAGCCCTCGCGCTGCTTCACGACCACATTCCGCGGCGCGGTGGTCTGCACCTGGTCGAGCGCCTGCAGCACGATCGGCGGGTACTCGATCCGCTTGTTCGGTTCCAGGCCGCCGGAGGCGGTGACGATCAGAACGGGTTCGGCGTCGTCGATGCGCGCGGCCAGTTCATGGGCGGCGAATCCGCCGAAGACCACCGAATGCACGGCGCCGATCCGCGCGCAGGCCAACATCGCGATCACGGCCTCGGGGATCATCGGCATGTAGATCACGACGCGATCGCCGGTGCGCACCCCGAGCCGGAGCATGGCGCCGGCGAACCGGGCGACCTCCGCCAGCAACTCGGCATAGGTATAGACGGCTGTGGCGCCCGTCATAGCGGAGTCATATATTAATGCGGGCTGGTTCGCGCGACCGCCCGTTTTTTCGGAAATGCCCGTTTCGGTGGCGGTATCGGTATCGTCGTCCGTCGAGGCGGGTTCCGCTGTGAGATCGCGCACATGCCGATCGAGGGCGTTGTAGGAGGTGTTGAGGCGAGCATCGGGAAACCACCGAGCCGTCGGTCGTGCCGTGGTGTCGAGAATCTGTTCGGGCGCAACGTCCCAGCTGATCGCCTCGGCCGCGCTGCGCCAGAAGTCCGACGGGTCGACCAGGCTGGTCTGGTAGGTGGGCCGGTACTCCTGCTTCGCGTTCAACCGTATGACTCCCTGCCTCGCATCGATGCCCGCCTCGATAGATCAGCCTGATTGTGGCAGACTTCACGCGACGTCCGGGCGGCCGCCGCGACCTTTGATTTTGGCTGGAACAGCCAGGTCAACGGCTGGTGGTTGCCAAGAGGTCACACAAGAAGTTATTGATCCGTTAGAATCGCATGTCACCTATTTCGGCCGTCATGGACGCAATTTCTCGGCCAGCCGCAGTTCCCGGCCCGTTCTGCTTATCGAGCCGCGCGTGCGATCGTGGAGGCTCGCCGATGGCGCGTGGCTGGGGCCAGTTTGGAAAGTGAGTTGGAGATGCGTGACGCCGCTAGGCCCGTTGGGAAGCGCTGGGCGCTCGGCAACTGGGACCTGCGCTGGAAGGTTACGGCCGTGCTGGCCGTGCCGCTGCTCGTCGCGGTGGTGCTCGGTGCTTCCAGGATCGCGTCCGAGTTCAGTGACTCGAGTCACCTGGATCAGGCGGTCGAGCACGTCGAGGCGATTCCGGCCGTCACCGGCCTGAGTGGTGCCGCGGCCACCGTCGCCGGTGGCCAGATGGCCGCGATCAGCCCGACACAGTCGCTGGTTCAGGACGCGGACCTGACACGACTGGACGGCGCCATCCAGACCGCGCAGAAGGCCACGGCCAAGCTGGACGGTGTTCCGGGTGCGCGCGATGCGATCGAGCAGATGATCAGGGGCGCCCAGGCGGTGCGCGATCAGGGCACCAAGCCCTCGCCGGTCCTCGCCGACGCGATCGCCCAGGAAGAGGCGATCCGCCAGAACAGCGTCCGCACGGTCGAGGAGATCGTCTCGACCATCTCCGACCCGGGCGTCGACGCGGCGAAGCTGCGCCTGGTCGACTCGCTGAACACCCGCGCGGTGATGGTCCAGGAGATCGCGGCCTCGGCCAAGACCCTGACCGGTGACGCCAAGGGCGGCCTGCACGACTTCCAGGTCGCGGGCAACACCGAGAAGTACATGCTGGACCTGCTGGCCAAGCGTCTGCCCGAGAACGATCCGACGATCGCCGAGCTGAACGGCTTGTTGCAGAACCGGATCGCCATGACCAGCGGCCCGAACGTCGACGTCGGTCAGCTGCCGCTGATGGATATCAAGCAGTCGCTGGTCGACAGCCTGAACGGCTACACCAAGATCGTCGGTTCCTCGACTCAGGACATCACGTCCCGAGTGAACGACCTGGCCGGTAACGCCCGGGCCGGCGCGATCCAGTACGCGGTCATCGTCGTCCTGACGATCCTGGCCGCGCTGATCTTCGCCGTGCTGGTCGCGCGGGCCATGATCGTGCCGCTGCGCAAGCTGCGCCTGGCCGCGCTGCGCGTCGCCGAACACGATCTCGGTTACGAGGTCTCGCGCCTGCGTGACGGCGCCAGCCCCGAGGATGTGCCGCTCGAGCCGATGCCGGTGCACACCGAGGAAGAGGTCGGCCAGCTCGCTCGCGCGGTCGACGACATCCACGGTCAGGCCCTGCGCCTGGCGGCCGACCAGGCGTCCATGCGTACCCAGGTCAACGATATGTTCGAGACCCTGGCGCGGCGGTCGAAGTCGCTGGTCGACCATCAGCTCTCGCTGATCGAGGCGATGGAGTACGACGAGAAGGACCCGCGCCTGCTGGAGAACCTCTTCCGGCTCGACCACCTCGCCGCCCGTATGCGCCGAAACGGCGACAACTTGCTGATTCTGGCCGGTACCCGGCAGCGGCGCAGCAAGTCCGCGCCGGTCGAGATCGCCGACGTGCTGCGTGCCGCGATCTCCGAGGTCGAGGACTACGAGCGCGTGAAGCTGGGCGCCACCCCGCGCGGCGCCATCACCGAACCGGCCGCCTCCGACCTGGCGCACCTGTTCGCCGAGCTGCTCGACAACGCGCTACGCGCCTCGCCGCCGGAGACCGACGTCAAGTTCACCTTCGCCCAGGCCCACGATCAGGGTCTGCTGATCGAGGTCGCCGACCGCGGTATCGGTATGCCGCCCGCCGAGATGGCATCGATCAACCGGCGCCTGGAGACGACCGCCGAGGTCGGTGCGGACACCGCACGCCACATGGGTCTGTTCGTCGTCGGCCGGCTGGCCGAGCGGCACGGCCTCAACGTGCGCCTGCGCCCGACCTTCGACACCGCCCGCGACCCGGGCGTCACCGTCACCGTGCATGTGCCCAAGGCGATCATCGTGGCGCCCTCGGGTGGAACGGTCTCGCTGCCGGACCAGTCCGGTGAGCAGATGTCGGTGCCGACCCAGCGGCCGTCCGCGGCGTCGTCGATGCAGATGCGCGGCGTCACCCGCACTCCGAGCGGCAACATGATGGTCACCGTGGACCCGGGAGTGAGCGGGCCGATCCCGATCACGCCGGCCGCGGATGCCGGAGACGATCGCACCGTGCGCACCAACGGCGCCGCCGCCGCGGCGAACGGTTCGGCCGCGGGTGGACTCCCGCAGCGCCAGCCGGGCGGTGCGGCTCCGGGCGGGCTGCCGCAGCGGCAGCCGGGCGCCAACGGGCCGACCGCGCGTCATCCGCTCGCCGATGCCGAGCCGGGCACGGGCTTGCCGCAGCGCGAGCCGGGTGCCAACGGACCGCAGTCGCCCAAGGCGCAGCCGAACGCGAATCTGCCCCAGCGTGGCGGCGCCGCTCCGGCGCAGCCGACCTCGGGGCTGGCCGCCAATATGCTCAAGCGTCAGCCGGGTGCGGCGGGTCAGCCGCCGCGACCGGGCCGTCCCACCGGACTGCCGCAGCGGCCGCCGGGCGGCGGTAACGGCCTGCCGCCGCGCGAAGGTGGTCTGCCGCAGCGTGATTCGGGCTCGAGCCTGCCGCAGCGGGAGGGTGGTCTGCCGCAGCGCGGCGGGTCCGGCCTGCCGCAGCGTGGGCCTGCCGGTGAGGACCGGCCCGCGGCAAGCCTGCCGGCGCGGGAACTCGGCGCCAACGGCCTGCCGCAGCGGACGCCGGGCACCAACGGTGCCCCGTCGCGCGAGGGTGGCCTGCCGCAGCGGGAGTCCGCGAACGGTGGTCTGCCGCAGCGGGAATCGTCCAACGGCGAGCCGCCGCAGCGCGGTGCCGGAGGCCTGCCGCAGCGGACTCCGGGTTCCAACGGCGCGCCGTCGCGCGAGGGTGCGCCCACCGGTCTGCAGCGCGATGGCGGCAGCGGGCTCCCGCAGCGGGACGCCGGCGCCGGTCTGCCGCAGCGGGACGCCGGCGCCGGTCTGCCGCAGCGGGACGCCGGCGCCGGTCTGCCGCAGCGGGACGCGGGTAGTGGCCTCCCGCAACGGGATTCGGGCAGTGGTCTGCCGCAGCGCGGTGGCGGTCTGCCGCAGCGCGAGGGTATCGGCGGTCTGCCCCAGCGCGATGCCGGTACCGGCCTGCCGCAACGAGAGTCGAATGAGGGTCTGCCGCAGCGTGCCCCGGCCGCGGGCGGCCTGCCACAGCGGCAGCCGGGCGCCGGTCTGCCGCCGCGGCCGGAACCCACCCCGGGCCTGAGCCTGCCCGGACGTCATGCGCCGCAGCGGGACAGCTCCGCCGCGGACGCGAATGCGGAATCCGGTGAAGGTCGCGAACGCGGCCGCCACAGCTACCGGTCGAATCCGCAGAAGACGGCATCGTTCTTCCAGACCCGGCTGCAACCCGCAGCCGACCCCGGTCCGTCGGAAGGGGGAAGTCCGATCTTCGCCGAGATGATGTCGGCGTGGCTCGCGGACCCCAACCCGGACCGGTCCCAAGTCGCCGCCTCCTTCGAATCCCCAGGTGACGAAGGTTGGCAGGCTGCCCGACGAGCGGTGGAAACCTCGTCGGAGAAGCGGACGGCAGCCGGATTGCCGCAGCGTGATCCCGGCAATCGGCTGGTACCCGGTGGTGTCATCGGGCGCGCCGACCGGGCGCCGAGCCGCGACCCAGAGTCGATCAGGTCAAGTCTGAGTCGTCACCAGCAGGGCGTCCGGGATGGCCGCGCAATGGGAGCAATGAACCTAACCGGAGATAAAGGAGACCGATGAACCCCGATCTAGGTGGTACGAACCGTCAGCTGGATTGGCTGGTTTCGAACTTCGCCAACGAGGTCCCGGGCGTCGCTCATGCCGTGCTGGTTTCGGCGGACGGCCTGTTGATGGCCGCGAGCGCTCAATTGCCCGTCGACCGAGCCGAACAGCTGTCCGCCGTGACCGCAGGTTTGGCCAGCCTCTCTGTCGGCGTTTCGAACCTGTTCGAAGGCGGCACGGTACTGCAGTCCGTGGTCGAGATGGAACACGGTTACCTACTGCTCATGGCAGTCGGTGACGGGTCCTATCTGGCCGTGCTGACGAACACGTCCTGCGATATCGGCCAGGTGGGCTACGAGATGGCTCTGCTGGTCGAGCGGGTGGGCCAGACAGTCCAGGCCACACCTCGCGTCACGATGGGTTCCTGATGGTGGGATGGACATAGACAACCAGCACGTGGGGAGCGCCGAGCCCAGCCTCGTCCGTCCGTACTCGCTGACCGCCGGTCGTACGCGGCCGACGGTGGAGTTGGCATTGGAGGCGCTCGTCGCATCGCATCCGGTCGCCCTGGAGCGGCAGTTCGAACTGACCAACATCGAGACGTCAATCGTGGAGTTGTGCAGAGAATCGCCATCTGTCGCGGAACTGGCTGCCCGACTGGGTATTCCGATCGGGGTGGCTCGAGTGCTCGTCGCCGACCTCATCGAGGCGGGACATGTTCGAGTTTCGGCGACTTTGAAAGACGATTCGAGCGACGATGAACGTCGCGAGCTGATCGAAAGGGTTCTCAGTGGACTCCGGCGTATTTGATTCGACGGCCCAGGTCGATACCCGCAACGCCAAGCCGACCTCCGCGAAGATCGTGGTGGCCGGTGGCTTCGGTGTGGGTAAGACGACCTTGGTCGGTGCTGTATCGGAGATCGTTCCGCTGCGCACCGAGGCCTTGGTGACCAACGCCAGTGTGGGCGTTGACAGCCTGACCGCCGTGCCGACGAAGGCCACCACCACGGTGGCCATGGACTTCGGCAGGATCAGCCTCGCCGACGATTTGGTGCTTTATCTGTTCGGCACACCCGGCCAGTACCGCTTCTGGTTCATGTGGGACGACCTGATTCGCGGCGCCATCGGGGCGGTAGTGCTGATCGACACCAGACGGCTGGAGGATTCCTTCGCCGCCGTCGACTACTTCGAGGCTCGTGGGCTGCCGTTCCTGGTGGCCATCAACGAGTTCGACGACGCACCGCGGTACCCCCTGGAGGACATCCGCCAGGCGCTGGCCGTCCCGGCGGACGTGCCGATCATGTCGATCGACGCGCGCCGCCGCGAGCCGGTGAAGCAGGCGCTGGTCTCGGTCACCGAGTACGCGCTGCGCAAAGTGGTTCAGGGTTACTGATACGCCGACGACCGGCCGCACGACGCGGCCGCGTCGGTGCGCGGCGGCACCACGACCGCCGATCGCCCGGTCCGGCGCGGTTACGCTCGGAGCGTGAAGATCTCGGCGCGTGAGTTTTTCGACGGTGTGCTCGATCCCGGTTCGTATCGCAGCTGGGATCGAGAACCGATCGAGGTCGCCACGTCGCCGGCGTATCGCGCGGAACTGACCGCCGCGGGCGAACGCAGCGGCACCGACGAATCGGTGCTGACCGGTGAGGGACGGTTGCGCGGGCGGCGCGTCGCGGTGATCGCGTGTGAATTCGGCTTTCTGGCCGGATCGATCGGCGTGGCGGCCGCCGAGCGCATCGTCACCGCCGTCGAACGCGCCACCGAGCTGGGGCTGCCCCTGCTCGCCTCGCCCACCTCCGGCGGAACGCGGATGCAGGAGGGCACGGTCGCCTTCGTGCAGATGGTGAAGATCGCCGGCGCGGTGGCCGCCCACAAATCGGCCGGCCACCCCTATCTGGTGTATCTGCGCAATCCCACGATGGGCGGCGTATTCGCGTCCTGGGGTTCGCTGGGGCACATGACCTTCGCCGAACCCGGGGCACTGATCGGATTCCTGGGACCCCGGGTCTACGAGGCCCTGTACGACCGGCCGTTTCCGGAAGGCGTGCAGACCGCCGAGAATCTGTATCGCAACGGGGTCATCGACGGGGTCGTGCCGGTCCGGTTCTTCCGCCGGATCGCGCACCGGGTGTTGAATGTGACGACTTCGGTTGCGGGACAGTCTGATTCGCTATCCATTGCTACGTCAGCGCGGGATTTGCCGGTGGTGCCGCCCGGCGACGGCGGCATTGCCGGAGGTTCGGCCGATACCGCTGATTCACCGGACGCCGACCTAACCACTTCGTCGGCCTGGGAGTCGGTGCTGATCTCCCGCGACCCGCGGCGTCCCGGCATCCGGGAGCTGTTGCGGCAGGCGACCGATCGGGTGCCGTTGAGCGGCACCGGCCAAGGCGAATCCGACCGCACCGTCGTGCACGCCCTGGCCCGGCTGCGCGGCGAACCGTGCGTGATCTTCGGCCACGACCGGGCCGGCCAGACCGGCGAGAACACCATGGGCCCGGCCGCATTGCGCGAGGCCCGCCGCAGTATGCACCTGGCCGCCGAACTCCGCCTCCCGCTGGTCCTGGTCATCGATACCGCGGGCGCCGCGCTGTCCCAGGAGGCCGAGGAGCGTGGCCTCGCGCCCGAAATCGCCCGCTGCCTAGCGGATTTGGTCACGCTGGACACGCCGACCGTGTCCGTACTGCTGGGCCAGGGCACCGGCGGAGGGGCATTGGCCCTGCTGCCCGCCGACCGTGTCCTCGCCGCGACGCACGCCTGGCTGGCGCCACTCCCGCCGGAAGGCGCCAGCGCCATCGTCTTTCGCGATACGAACCATGCGCCGGAGCTGGCCGCCGCCCAACGAGTCGGCGCGGCCGACCTGCGCACCGACGGCGTCGTCGACCGCATCGTCCCGGAGTGCCCCGACGCAGCCCACGAACCGATCGACTTCTCCCGCCGCATGGTCGCCGCCGTCGCCGGGGAACTGGCGAGCCTCCGGACCCGACCGACAGCCGATCTGCGCGCCCTTCGCCGCCGCCGCTACCGTCGGCTGGGCGTTCCCGGGTGAGTGTGCGGTTCCGTGCTCCGGCCGCCTCGTCGTGCGGGTCCACCCGTCCCCCCGATTCCGAGGAACGCGACCGCAGTACGCGCACACCGGCATCCACCACGATCGGCTGCGAGTGCGCGTCGCGTACGAGATCGACCTCCACCTCGGACGGGCAACCGAGCGCTGAGGTCCGAGGTTCCGCCTGGTAGGCGCACAGGATCCGAACACGCAGGTGCGCGTCGTTGACGGCTCGGCAAACCGCTTCTACGGTCGGAACGGTGACCTTTCGCAGCGAGAGCAGCACAGTACCGTCGGTGATTCTCAACGACGGCCATCTGATTCCGAGGCTGGGCTTCGGGGTTTTCCAGGTGCCGGAGGGACAGACCTTCGACACGGTGACCGCCGCGCTCGAGGCGGGGTATCGCAGCATCGACACCGCGGCGGCCTACGGGAACGAGGCCGAGGTGGGGCGGGCGATCGCCGAATCGGGGCTGGCGCGCGACGAGGTCTTCATCACCACCAAGCTGTGGAATGCCGACCAGGGGTACGACTCGACCCTGCGCGCGTTCGACGCGAGTATGGAGCGGCTGGGGTTCGAGTATCTCGATCTGTATCTCATCCACTGGCCGGTCGCGAGCGCGGATCGTTACGTGGACACGTTCCGTGCGTTCCAGTCGCTGAAGACGCAGGGCCGCATCGGCTCGATCGGTGTCTCCAATTTCCAGCCGGAACACCTGCGACGAGTGATCGGGGAGACCGGTGAGGTGCCGGCGGTGAACCAGGTGGAGCTGCATCCGGCGCTCGCGCAGAACACGCTGCGTGCCTTCCACGCCGAGCACGGCATCGCCACCGAGGCGTGGAGTCCACTCGGCCAGGGCGCGGAACTGAAGGATCCCACCGTGGGCGCGGTCGCCGAACAGGTCGGCCGCACGCCCGCCCAGGTTCTGATCCGGTGGCACCTGCAGCTGGGCAATATCGTCATTCCGAAGTCGGTGAATCCCGAGCGCATCCGGGAGAACTTCGATGTGTTCACTTTCGAACTCGACGTCGAGCAGATGACCACCCTCAATGCGCTCGACACCGGCAGCCGCGTCGGCCCCGATCCCGACACGTTCGCGATGGGGCTCGACTGACGCGTTGCCGGGCCCCTATCGCAGACCCAGGTAGCTCGTGAGCTCGACCGCTGCGGCGCGCCCTGCCCGATTCGCGCCGATGGTGCTGGCCGACGGCCCGTAACCGATCAAATGGATGCGCGGGTCGGCGGCTACCTGGGTAGCGAGCCGGCCCGCCATCGCGATGCCGCCGCCGGGTCCGCGCAGCCGCAGCGGCGCCAGGTGGTCGAGCGCGCTCCGGAAGCCGGTGGCCCAGAGGATCACGTCGGCGGCCTGAGAGCTGCCGTCGGGCCAGCGCACGCCGTCCGGTTCGATGCGGGCGAACATCGGATGCCAGGTCAGCGCGCCGCGCGCACGGGCGGCGCGAATCCGGTCGTCGACCGGCAGCCCGGTTACCGACACCACCGATCGCGGCGGTAAGCCGCGACGCACCCGGTCCTCGACCATCGCGACCGCCCGGCGGCCCTCGTCGGGACCGAACGGCCCCTCCCGCCAGCGCGGCTCCGTCCGCGACACCCACGTCGTGCCGGTGACCTGGGAAATCTCGTCCAGCAGTTGGACCGCGGAAATTCCCGCGCCGACCACCACGACGTGCTGACCGGCGAACTCCGCCGCGCTGCGGTAGTCATGAGCGTGCAATTGCCGTCCGGCGAAGGTTTCGGCGCCCGGATAGTACGGAATGAACGGTTTTTCCCAGGTGCCGGTCGCATTGATCACTCCGCGCACCCGGAGGGTCCGGTCGCCGGCACCCGGTAACTCGGGCGGTGCGACGACGGAAACCTCTGCGGCCGAGAGGTTTTCGCCGACCACGGTCTCGACGTGCAACAGCCCGTCCACCAACGTCCCCGGACATGTTGCGATGGTTGCCCGATCACATACCACCCGTGCCGACACCGGCCGGCGAACACGCAGGTCGAAACGCTTCTCGTACAGCTCGAAATAGTGCGGCACCGCGGTCGCGGCTGGTACGGAATCCGAGCCGGGCGGCAGAGTTTCGGTGAACGACATCCCCGGCAGGTCGTGCACCCGATTCACGGTGCTCAAAGTCAGTGAGGGCCAGCGGAATTGCCATGCCCCGCCGGGACCGGGGGAGTGGTCGACGATGAGGAAGTCGGTTCCCGGTGTCAATCCGAGCCGCCGCAGGTGATAGCCGACCGACAGTCCGGCCTGGCCGGCGCCGATCACCACAATCTCGAAATCGGGTGCGGTCACCGCCGTCACAGTACGCGTCGGGTGCGCTGCGGTAACTGTCCGCCGCATACAGTGGAGTCGATACCGACCGGCGGGTGCGGTGAGGTGTGCCCCCGGAAGAGAAACCGCGCGAATGGGGAGAGGTCAGATGCTCGCAGTGAGCCGGGATGGTGACGTGGTCACCATCGAATTACAGCGCCCGCAGCGGCGCAACGCCCTCAACAACGAGTTGGTGGCAGCGTTGCGCGAGGCCGTCACGACCGCGGCGGCCGACGCGCGGGTGATCGTGCTGACCGGTCAGGGGCCGATTTTCAGCGCCGGAGCCGATTTGTCCGGCGTCTACTCGTCGGATTTCCTCGACGGACTGCTCGCTCTGTTGCACACCATCGAAACGGTCCCGGTGCCGGTGATCTCCGCCATCAACGGCGGCGCGCTCGGAGCCGGGGTGCAGCTGGCGCTGGCCTCCGACCTGCGGGTGATGAGTCCGGATTCCTATATCGCCATTCCGGCCGCGAAGCTGGGCATCTCGGTGGATCGCTGGACGGTGCGCCGCCTGGTCTCGCTGATCGGTGGCGGCCCGGCGCGGACCGTGCTGATGGGCGCCGAGAGCGTATCCGCTTCCGACGCATACACTTTCGGCTTCGCCAACCGCCTCGGCACGCTGGCCGACGCGCAGGAGTGGGCCAAGTCGATCGCCCAGCTCGCCCCGCTCTCTTTGCGCCACCTCAAGCTGGTGTTCAACGACGACGGCACCCGCGGCGAGGACACCCCCGAGCAGCGCGCCGCCTTGGAGGCCGCCTGGCGCAGCGCCGACGCCGAGGAGGCGCGGCTGGCGCGGGAACAGAAGCGCGCGGCGAAGTTCGTGGGGCGCTGATGGCCGGCACCGAGATCGTCGCGGCCGCCCGCAGAGCGGCCCTGGCCGCGGCCGGGCTGGTCGGATTGCGCTGGGTGGCCCGCGCGGCATGGCGGATTCCCGCCGAAATGGGGGCTTCCGCGGCCGCCATCGCACCGCTGGCGACGCGGTCGGCGAGCTACCGCGACCGGCAGTTCCACAACACCGAACCCAGCAGTCAGATCACGCCCGGATCCGGCGCATCCCTGCTGCTGTCGGCGCTGACCCGGCGCGATGTGGGGCGGCCACCGGCGGAAATCCCGCTGGCGAGCACCGAACATCCGGAGCTGGCGGCAGATCTGGCTGTGACCTGGTTCGGCCACGCCACCGCCCTGATCGAGGTCGACGGCTACCGCATCCTCACCGATCCGGTCTGGAGCGAGCGGGTCTCGCCGTCGCCGCTGATCGGGCCGGCCCGGCTGCATCCGGTCCCGGCGCCGCTGTCCTCGCTGCCGGCGCTGGACGCGGTGGTCATCTCGCACGATCACTACGACCACCTGGATCGCGAGACCGTGCGCGCGCTGGTGGCCGGTCAGGACGCCCCGTTCGTGGTGCCGATCGGGATCGGCGCCCATCTGCGCAAATGGCAGGTGCCGGAGGCCCGCATCATCGAATTGGATTGGAATACGTCCACTTCCATCACCCGCCCCGGACTGGGTGAGCTCACCGTGACCTGCACCGAGGCGCGGCACTTCTCCGGGCGCGGCCTCACCCGCAACACCACGCTCTGGGCGTCGTGGGTGTTCGCGGGGCCGCGGCGGCGTGCCTACTTCGGCGGTGACAGCGGGTACACGAAGGCGTTCGCCGAAATCGGCGCGACGCACGGTCCGTTCGATCTCACGCTGCTGCCGATCGGTGCCTACGACGTGCATTGGCCCGATGTGCACATGAACCCCGAGGAGGCGGTGCGCGCCCACGCCGACGTGTGTGTCGGGGAGGCCGAATACGGCATGTTGGTGCCGATTCACTGGGCCACGTTCAACCTGGCTTTCCACGGCTGGTCCGAGCCGGTCCACAGACTTGTTGCGGCGGCGCGTGCAGCGGGTACCCGGGTAGCGGTGCCGCTTCCCGGCGGGCGGATCGATACCAATGCGGTATCACCGCAGGTCTCCTGGTGGGAGGATGTGCGCTAGAAACGCAGTCGACGAGTGAAGGAGTGGGCTTCATGAGTTTGATGGATACGCTCAAGGGGTTGGTGGGTAAGGGCCGCGACGTGGCCTCGCAGAACGCGGAGAAGGTCCACGGCGCTGTCGACAAGGCCGGTGGTTTCGTCAAAGAGAAGACCGGTGGCAAGTACTCCGATCACATCGACAAGGGCACCGAGGCCATCAAGAAGAACATCCCCCAGCAGGGCGGCAAGACCCCGCCGCCGGCTCCCGAGCCGCCC
>NZ_LZMK01000023.1:0-797 GCF_001665865.1 Nocardia sp. 852002-20019_SCH5090214
GGCCTTGTCGGTGAAGGTGCGTTCGACATCGACGCCGTCGAGCTGGCGGACGGTGTTCTGATCGAGAGTGCTGACCCTGATGTAGCCGACGCGCACCGCGCGACCCCCCTTCTCACCCGGAACGTCCAGTTAGATTCAAAGAACCTAGCAGACATGCGTCAGAAAATGTGGTACGCCACCCTATTCTGACGCAATTCACCGGCCGGCCGATTGTGGTGTTGGGGTGTACCCCAGATGCGCAGGCACTGCCAGCACCACGCTCCGCAGCTGCGGCTGTAACGTGTTTCACTTCTGAGTGTCAACGGATTTCGGAGGGGACCGAACACAGATGCTGAGCTTCTTCGTCGAACGCGATGGTCGACTCGTCGCCCAGAAACTCGCCGTCAGCCCATGGACACCGACCAAACTGAGCGGAACAGCCGTGGCCGGCATGCTCGCCCGGGAACTCGAGACCCACTGCCCGGAGGGCTTCATCCCCGCTCGACTCACAGTCGACCTGTATCAACCGGTCGACAACGCCGCGTTCGATCTGCGCAGCACGGTGGTCCGTCGAGGATCTCGAATCACTGTTGCCGACGCGGCACTGTCGCAAGACGGTCAGCAACGTGTGAGGGCGACAGCCGTTTTCCTCACCACCGGGACCGAACCGCCTGGCCAGCTCTGGAGCCGAGACGAACCGCTGCCGGTTCCGCCGCAGGAGAGTGCTGTGCCCGGCGGGACGCCGCCGCTGTTCAAGAGCGGCGATCGCGACTGGTCCGAGGATTTCGCGGCGAATCAAAACGCCGACCGCAAAATCT
>NZ_LZMK01000024.1:0-1299 GCF_001665865.1 Nocardia sp. 852002-20019_SCH5090214
CCGACCAAACTGAGCGGAACAGCCGTGGCCGGCATGCTCGCCCGGGAACTCGAGACCCACTGCCCGGAGGGCTTCATCCCCGCTCGACTCACAGTCGACCTGTATCAACCGGTCGACAACGCCGCGTTCGATCTGCGCAGCACGGTGGTCCGTCGAGGATCTCGAATCACTGTTGCCGACGCGGCACTGTCGCAAGACGGTCAGCAACGTGTGAGGGCGACAGCCGTTTTCCTCACCACCGGGACCGAACCGCCTGGCCAGCTCTGGAGCCGAGACGAACCGCTGCCGGTTCCGCCGCAGGAGAGTGCTGTGCCCGGCGGGACGCCGCCGCTGTTCAAGAGCGGCGATCGCGACTGGTCCGAGGATTTCGCGGCGAATCAAAACGCCGACCGCAAAATCTTCTGGCAGAACCTGCCACCACTGGTCGCCGGGGAACCGATCACTGGGTTCCAGCGCGCAGCGATCCTGGGTGACTCCACGAACCACGTGTGTCATTGGGGCACCGAAGGCGCCGGCTACATCAACGCCGATGTGACCGTGGCGCTTTCGCGTCTGCCGATCGGCTGCGACCTCGGACTACGCGCCGACAACACCATCGCCTCGGCGGGCGTGTCCATCGGCAGCGCCACCCTCTACGACCGCACCGGCCCGGTCGGCACCTCCGTGGTCAGCACACTGTCGAACGCACGACGCCAAATCGACTTCGCCGCCACCACCAGCGCCGCATTCGGCGGCGAGTAACCGGCGGGTGCTTCACGGGTGAGGAAGCATCTCCGGCTGAGCGAGCCTGGCGATCGTTTGAGCAATGTCGGTGCCAGGCTGGCTGAAGGTGGCGTCGAAGTAGGCAAGCAGGTAAGCCCGTTGCAGGTCGATCGAACGGGCCGTGTCGATTGTGCCGACTGCTTCGGCCTTCTTGGCGGGCTCGAGCAGGCCGGCCGTGGTCAGTTGCGGCAGGATGATCTGCTGGTCGCACAGCGACATGTGCTGGGTTCCTGCGATGCGCAGGGGGATCTTCACCCCGGTGTTGGTTGCCCAGCGCGGTTCCCAGCCCGGATTGCCGAACCAGGGCGAGGTGTCGCTGGCCAGCATCAGCAGCGGCCGGTCGAGACCGTCCGCGGCGACAGAGCCCAGGATCGGGCCGTCCAGATCGACGCCGGCACGGACACGGTGGTCGTCGTGCATCGTTTGCACGGTTGTCGACCCGCCTAGCGAGTGACCGAACATTCCGACTTTCGACAGGTCGAGGTCCTCGGCGAGGTGCGGTGGGAGTCCAGCGCGTCCCGGCTGTTCGGTGGCAGC
>NZ_LZMK01000025.1:0-1207 GCF_001665865.1 Nocardia sp. 852002-20019_SCH5090214
CCCTGCTCACGGATTACCAGGTTCGCCTGCAGCACGGGCACGACACCGTCGGTGTGCAGGCGCGGCTGGCCGAGGCGGTGTCGGTGATGACCGAGAAAGACCGCGAGATCGCCCGCGAGCGGGGCAAACAGATCCGCAAAAACCCGGCCGAGGCGCGTAAGCCGTTGTGGCCCGATCACGTCAACCGCGACGAGCTCGCCACGACCGTGCGCGCGTATGCGGCGCTGGCGCCGATCGTGGAGGCCCGCATCGCCCTCGATCCCGACGGCAAGGACCCCGAGGCGAGGTGGGACAAAGACCAGCGGCAGCGGGCCGAGGTGATGCGCGCTCAGATCGACAAGGCGATCAAGTCGGGCAAGGGTTTGGCCGATATCGAGCGTGACCAGCTGCGCGCCGTGCTCACCGATATCGAGGCCGGGAAAACTCAGGTGCCGGACACGCTGCTGGCCGATGACCGGTCCGCGGCCGCGATCGAGCGCGAACGCCGCGACAACTACGCGCGTGCCTACGCCGAGGAAAACCGCCGCGAGATCGAAAAAATCTTGTCGACCGCGGCCGCGCCCGAGGGCACTGTCCGCGCAGTCCGCGACGACCTCAACCGTGTGGTCCTCGCGCAGACCGCGCTGGCGGCCGGGCGCACCAGTCGCGACGACTACGAAGCCACCCAAGCCGAGGAACAGCTGCGCAACAGCATGATCACTGCCGGGGTGCCCGAACACGTCCGCCTCGACGTGAACCAATTCCTCGCCGTCGAAAACGACGCCTGCGAGAAGAAAGGCGAGCGCGCACGCGCCGTCCAGGACCAGTGGGCCGGTCGCCGAGAAAAGGTCGCCGCCGAACGCAATCCCGGCCCGCCCTCCTACGACAGCCCCGAACGCCTCGCGCTGCTGGAGTACAACCTGCGCCAGGCCGGACTGACTGAGGACCAGCGCGCTCAGCGCCTGGCCGCTGCGGCCGGGCGGGCCAAGCCGCCGAGTGAAGCGGTGAAGCCGCCCACCCCGGAGGCACGAGCGCGCCAGACCGCCCCGGGGACTGGGCTCGCGCAGGCCTACAACCGCGACCGTGACCGCGACACCGGTCACGAGCGCTGAGACGTCGTTCCGAACTTCCAAGGGGGGAACGACTGTGGCACCGCTCGAAACCGCTTCCGAGGCAGCCGATCACGAACCGGAGATCTACCCGTGGAAGGCCGCTCCATCGCATCTGA
>NZ_LZMK01000026.1:0-13439 GCF_001665865.1 Nocardia sp. 852002-20019_SCH5090214
TCCCCGGCCCTCCGCCGCCGAGCCCCGGCCGACCGGTCCCTCCGGAGCCCGTTCCGGAGCCGCCGCCCGACCCCGGCCGACCGATACCTCCGGAGCCCATTCCCGAGCCGCCGCCTGATCCTGGCCGCCCGATCCCCGGCCCAACGCCCGACCCGAACCCGTCCGTACCCGGCCGTGATCCGCGGCCACCGGTTCAGCAGGCCGGTGTTTCACCGGCCCCGCGCCGGGCACCCGCCGGACATGACATCCGATGAGCAGACCCCTGGAACGCATCCGCAGGTCACCGCCGAGGATCTGCGGATGCTGCTGGACGCGGGCAGCCCCGGCACCCGCCTGGTGCTGACCGAAGGCCGGGTCCGGCTCGCCACCGACAGTGGTGCGGACGGAATGGAGTTGATCCGGCGCCCCGAACTGGCCGACCGCATCGGCGACCACCCCGATCAGCACGAACTGGCCGAGCAGGCCGAACTACTCAACACGCTGATTCGCATGCAGGGCGCCTGAGCGCCCGCGCGAGCCCCGAGAAGGAGACGAGATGAGCCGACCCGACCGAGAGCCCACCGTCCTGGTGGTCACCTCACAGACCGGTGTGGAACGCGACGAGCTGCTGGAACCCCTGAAGCAGTTGCGCGCCAACGGAATTCGCGTCACCCACGCCGCCCCGTCCACCGATGCGGTGCAGACCTTCGTGCACGACACCGAAGCCGACACCACCGTCGACCCGGACACCGATCTGGCCTCGGTATCGGTGAGCGATTTCGACGCGCTGGTGGTGCCCGGTGGCACCGTCAACGCCGACAAGTTGCGCGCCACCAAGGAGGCCGTCGACCTGGCGCGCGGATTCGCCGACGCCGGAAAGACGATCGCCGCGATCTGCCACGGCCCGTGGCTGCTGGTGGAGGCGGATCTGATCCGCGGTAAGACCATGACCTCGTATCCGTCGCTGCAGACCGATGTGCGCAACGCGGGCGGTCAGTGGGTCGACGAGCAGGTGGTCCGGACGCAGGACGGCTGGACGCTGATCACCTCCCGCAATCCGCGCGATCTGGACGCGTTCTGTTCGGCGATCGAGACCGAAGTGGGCGCGAAGTGACGGTGACGGCACGATCATGGTGAAAGCCCCGGGTGCGGCGGAATTCGTGCCGGACACCACGGATCTCGCGCGATTGCGCGAGGCCGCGGGCGGATGTCACGGCTGCGATCTGTACCGGCATGCGAGCCGGACCGTCTTCGGCGAGGGCCCGGCGCACGCCCCGATGGTGATGATCGGCGAGCAACCCGGCGACCGTGAGGATCTGGCCGGACACCCGTTCGTCGGCCCCGCCGGGACGCTGCTGAATCGCGCCCTCGCCGATGCCGGAATCGACCGTGACGCGGTGTATCTCACGAACGCGGTGAAGCATTTCAAGTTCACCGAGCGTGGTAAGCGCCGCATCCATCAGAAGCCCGGGCGCACCGAGATCGTCGCGTGCACGCCCTGGCTGACCGCCGAGCTCGACGCGATCCGCCCGCGGTTGGTGGTCTGCCTGGGTGCGGTGGCCGCCCAGGCCGTCTTCGGTCCCGCTTTCCGGATCACCCGCGACCGCGGGCGGCTGATCGCGCACGACGATCACCGTGCGCTGGCCACCATCCATCCGGCCGCTGCGCTGCGCGCTCCCGATCGCGACGAGGCCTACGACGGGCTGGTCGCCGACCTCACCGAGGCGGCCACCGCACTGTCCGGAACGAGCTCCTAGGAGCGAAAACGCTTGCGGCACACCACGGCCGCCGCCGGTGGTCCGGCGGCGGCCGTTGCTGCCGGAGACGGGCAGCCGAAGTACGTCAGCTCGGTGTCGTCAGCTCAGCTTCAAGGAGCGGCCGATGATCTCCTTCATGATCTCGGTGGTGCCGCCGTAGATGGTCTGCACGCGCGCATCCATATACGCCTTGGCGATGGGGTACTCGCGCATGTAACCGTAACCGCCGTGCAGCTGCAGGCATTTGGTGATCAGGTCGAGCTGTTCCTCGGTGCTCCACCACTTGGCCATCGCGGCATCCTCGGCCGAGAGCGTGCCGGCGTTGAGAGCCTCGATGAAGCGGTCGACCAGCACGCGCACCGCGGTGGTCTTGGTGGCCAGCTCGGCCAGGACGAAACGCGTGTTCTGCTGGGCGCCGATGGGTTTGCCGAAGGCCTTGCGGTCGCGCACGTACTGGATGGTGGTCTCCAGGCAGCCTTCCATCGCGGCGGCGGCCATCACGGCGATCGACATCCGCTCCTGCGGCAGGTTCTGCATCAGGTGGATGAAGCCCATGCCCTCGGTGCCGAGCAGGTTTTTGGCCGGAACCCGCACGTCGGTGAAGCTGAGCTCGGCGGTGTCCTGCGCCTTGAGACCGATCTTGTCGAGGTTGCGGCCGCGCTCGAAGCCGGGCATGCCGCGCTCGACGACGAGCAGCGAGAAGCCCATCGCCCCCTTCTCGGGATCGGTCTGCGCGACCACGATCACGATGTCGGAGTTGATGCCGTTGGTGATGAAGGTCTTGGCGCCGTTGATGACCCAGTCGTCGCCGTCCTTCACCGCGCGGGTCTTGATGCCCTGCAGATCCGAACCGGTGCCCGGCTCGGTCATGGCGATGGCGGTGATGATCTCACCGGAGCAGAATCCGGGCAGCCAGCGCTGCTTCTGCTCATCGTTGGCCAGCTCCAGCAGATACGGCGCGATCACGTCGTTGTGCAGCGAGAAGCCCAGACCCGAGTACTGACCCTTGGTGGTCTCCTCGGTGATCACCGCGTTGTAGCGGAAATCCTTGACGCCGCCGCCGCCGAACTCCTCGGGCACGGCCATGCCGAGGAAACCCTGCTTACCGGCCTCCAGCCACAGCTGGCGATCCACGACGCCCGCCTGCTCCCACTCGGCATGGTGCGGCGCGACGTGCTGATCCAGAAATTTACGGTAGGACTCCCGGAACAGATCGTGTTCGGGCTCGAAAAGGGTGCGCTCCACGCCAACCTCCTAGTGACCACATCGGCAACTCGCCTGCCACATACGGTACCCGGAAGGGGAATCGCGGTTCACTTCAGATCCGAAAAAAGTCGCCTACCTGTGCGAAAAGCTTCCGCAGGTGATCTCCGCGCACCCTGAACGCGGGTAAACCTCTACAGTCCGACAGCGCCGCGGACGCGGCCCCACAGGGTGCGGCCGCGATCACGATCGCGCTCGGCCAGCAGAGCGGTGATCTCTTCCTCCAGCGCCTTGCGCACCACCTGCTGCAATTCCTCCGCGGCGGCGTCCAGATCGGTGGCGTCCTGCCACGGCGTGGTCTCGATGGGCGTGCCGATCGAGTAGTAGAACCGTTCGGGCCGGGGCACGACGGTGGGACCGATTCCGCGCATGAGCGGCGGAGTGAGATTGCCGCGGATTCCGAGCGCCTCGACGGTCCAGCGCAGCGGGCTCATCACCGGATGATCGCCGTCGAAGACCACGTCGAACACGTCGTCGGCGCCGATCATCGCGGTGGGCAGGATCGGCGCGCCGGCCTCGATCGCCATGCGGGCGAAGCCGGTACGCCCCTCCCATTTGAGGTGGTATTTCTCACCTTTGCGGCGCATCGCCTCGCGGCCACCGCCGGGGAACACGATGACGGCCTCGCCGTTGTCGAGCAGGGTGCGGCAATTGTCGCGCGAACCACGCACGCTGCCGATCCGGTGCACGAGCTCACGCACCGGCGGCACCCGCATCAGCACGTTCTCCGCCAGGCCGCGCACCACCCGGCCGGTGCGGTGGTAGATCTCGTGCACCAGCAGCGGCGCGTCCACGCCGCCGAGCAGCGTGTGGTTGCCGACGAGCATGACCGGGCCGGTCTCGGGAATGTTGTCCAGGCCGTGGAAAACCGGACTGTTCCACAGCCGCACCGGCGTCGACAGGGCGTCGAAAACGCGAAGATCGATGGCGGGCACCGTCATTCGCAACGGTGCTCCGTCACTGAGCGTGGCGGGAACGCTCGGCATCGCGGCAGCGCTCGGCCTGGCGGAAGCGTCCGGCGACGCGGACTGCCCCGGTGTTGCCGGCGAGCGCTCGGCGGTGGATTCGACAGGCATGGATTCGATGGGCATGGATTCGACAGGCGTGGAATCGACAGGCATGACATCGTTCCCGGACATTTGCACCCTCCCTGCAGCCGTTCGGTGACGCGATTCTACCGAAACGACTGTGGCACACAGACTACGAAAGCTTCAGTGCGAAGGCCCCGCTGCTTCCGCACTGCCGACGGTGCCCGCGTGCGCGTACTGCGACAGGGTCGGTGCGAGCGCCCGGGGAACCCGGGCCCGCACCCGCGTACCACCCTCCTCGTGCGAGGAGCTGATGATGCGGCCGTCGGAGTGGATGCGCGCGAGCAGATCACCACGAGTGTACGGGAGCAGCACACTCACCTCGACATCGAGCCCGCCGAGGATCTCCGCCAGCCGTTCGCGCAACTGGTCGATGCCGCGGCCGGTGCGGGCCGAGACGAACACCGCGCCCGGCAGCTGCGCACGCAGATGCGCCAGCTGCGTCGCGTCCAACGCGTCGATCTTGTTCACCACCAGCAACTCCGGCGGCCCGGATCCCTCGCCCTGCTCGCGCAGCACATCGGTGATCACCTCACGCACGGCCTTGATCTGCTGATCGGGCAGCGCGTCGGAACCGTCGACCACATGCAGCAGCAGATCGGCGCCGGTGACCTCCTCGAGGGTGGACCGGAACGCTTCCACCAGCTGAGTCGGCAGATGCCGGACGAATCCGACGGTGTCGGTGAAGACGACCTCGCGGCCGTCGTCGAGCGCGGCCCGGCGAGTAGTCGGATCCAGGGTGGCGAACAGCGCGTCCTGCACCAGGATGCCCGCGCCGGTCAGGGCGTTCATCAGGCTGGATTTCCCGGCGTTGGTGTAGCCGACGATCGCCACCGCCGGGATGCCGCTGGAGGTGCGCCGCGACCGCTTGGTGTCGCGGGCGGTCTTCATCTCCTTGATCTCGCGGCGCAACTTGGCCATCCGCTCGCGGATCCGGCGGCGATCGGTCTCGATCTTGGTCTCACCGGGGCCACGGGTACCCACACCGCCGCCCGCACCACCGGCCCGGCCACCGGCCTGCCGCGACATCGATTCACCCCAGCCGCGCAGTCGCGGCAGCATGTACTCCATCTGTGCCAGCGACACCTGCGCCTTACCCTCGCGGGAGGTGGCGTGCTGGGCGAAGATGTCCAGAATCAGCGCGGTGCGGTCGATGACCTTCACCTTGACGACCTTCTCCAGCGCGTTCAGCTGCGCGGGGGTCAGCTCACCGTCGCAGATCACCGTGTCGGCGCCGGTCCCGAGCACCACCGAGCGCAATTCATCGGCCTTACCCGAGCCGATGTAGGTGGCCGGATCGGGCTTGTCGCGGCGCTGGATCAGCGCGTCGAGCACCTGAGAGCCGGCGGTTTCGGCGAGCGCGGCCAATTCGGCCATGCTGGCGTCGGCTTGCGCGGCGTTGCCCTCGGTCCACACGCCGACCAGCACGACCCGCTCCAGTCGCAACTGGCGGTACTCGACCTCGGTGACGTCGGTGAGCTCGGTGGACAGCCCCGCGACACGGCGCAGCGCGCTGCGTTCGTCGAGTTGCAGTTCACCGACGGTGGGCGCGGCCGCCCAGCCGTTGCCGGAGTAGCCGCTGCCGTCGTCCTCGTCGGCGTCGTAATCGCTCACGCCGGTATCGGCGTCGTCATCGCCGATGCTGTAGTCCTGGTCCGCGTAGCCGTCCGTCTCCGAGTCGAGCTGCTCGATCGGGGTGAACTCGTACGTTTGTGATTTCCTCATACACCTCCATGGTCCCACGCCACAACCATCGGGCGCACTCGGATATTTCCGGCCGACGCCGGGAGCGGCCCCGGTACGGCGCAGCTCACACGGATCAGGCGCCGGCCCACCACTCACCGGCGAGGTGTCCGGAACCGACCAGCACCGAGGGGCCGCGCAACCACGCCTGCCCGTGATCGATGCCCACGGTGACGGCACCGCCGGGCACCCGGACCCGCACCTGCGCCGAATCCGCCGCCGGATCGATGCCCGCACTCGTCAGCGCCGCGGCGGCCGCGGCGACCGTGCCGGTGCCGCAGGAGCGGGTTTCGCCGACGCCGCGTTCGTAGACCCGCATATCGACCGCGCCGTCCTCGCCGAGCGCGGTCAGAATCTCCACGTTCACGCCGTGCGGGAACAACTCCGGATCGAAACCGGGTGGCACGGAGAGGTCGAGCGCGGCCAGCCCGTCGGCGGTGAGCCCGGGATCGACACAGGCCAGATGCGGATTGCCTACGTCGACCCCGACTCCGGCCAACGCGCTGCCGGCGACCGTGGCGGTGGAATCACCGAGCATCCGCACCGGGCCCATACCGACGGTGACCTCGCCGTGCACCTCGTCGAAGGAATGCACGACCACCGAGCGCGCGCCCGCCCGGGTGCCGACCACGAATTCGGTATCCCGCTGCATTCCGGTGGCGAGCAGATAGTGGGCGAACACGCGCACGCCGTTGCCGCACATCTCCGCGATCGACCCGTCGGCGTTGCGATAGTCCATGAACCAGTCCGCCGCGGCCACACCGTCGGGCAGTTCGGCCAGCTCGCCGCGCTCCACCAGCGCCCCCGCCCGGGCGACGCGCAGCACACCGTCGGCGCCGATGCCCCGGCGCCGGTCACACAGCACGGTGACGGTGTCGGGGGCCAGGCGCAGGCGGGCGTCGGCGTCGGGCAGCACCACGAAATCGTTCTGGGTCCCGTGGCCCTTGCCGAATTCGATATCGGCCGCGCCGGACACCGTCTGCACCTGCTCGCTCATCGACGTCGTTCCTCCACCCGTCCCGCACTATTCACCGGCCGCGCCGGCGTTCACCTTCGATACCGACACCCGGCGCTGCCGGGATATTTCGTACAGCACGACCGAAACGGCGCAAGGGGTGACCGGCATCGCACCCGCCGGAATCCGCACCATCTCGTCGCATGCGTCGCGCCACCGCGCGTCGAGCTCGCCGTCGTCGGCGAACACCATGATCGTCGCATCCGCGAAGGTGTGCGCATCGACCGGCTCGTCGGCGGGGTCCGCACCGACACCGACCAGCCGGGCCGGGACTCCCGCGCCCGCCCGCAATTCGGCTACGGCAGCCGGTCCGGGCACTCGCACCACCGGCACCGCGAACAACGCGCCTGCCGAGGCGCGCACACACCGCGGGTCGTATTCGTCCGCGCCGGAACCGCTGATCACCACCGCGGCGGCGCCGAAGGCGTGCGCGGTGCGCAGCACACTGCCCAGCCGCAGCGCGGAGGCCGGGCGATCGATCACGACCACCGGACGTGCCGGATCGAGGCGGACCTCCGAGCCGTCCCGGCTGCGGGTGTGCGCCAGCGCCACCAGTTCCGGTGTGCCGGTATCGGGTTCGGCGAGTTCGTCGAGGGCGTCACCGACCAGTCCGATCGCCGGCACCGCGTCGTTGTCGAGCACCTCGCGCGCCCACGCCGGCAGCGGGGCGCCGAGGCGGTACAGCACCGCCTCCAGCGGCCAGCCGTTCGCCACCGCCGCGGTGATCGGTTCGCGGCCGTGGACGAGAAAGCGGCCGTCGCGCCGTCGGCGGGCGCGGTTGCCGAGATAGGCTCGCCACTCCCCCACGGAGGCATTACGGGTCGTCGATGGGCGGGTGGTCGATGGGCGGGTCACTGCCGAATCGATTCCTGTTCGTCGAGCACATGGGCCAGTACCGCATCCGCCAGGCGCGGATCGGCGCCGTCGACCCAGTGCACGCGTGGGTCGCGGCGGAACCACGAGCGTTGCCGGCGCACGTAGCGGCGGGTGCCGATCAGCGTGCGCTCACGCGCATGGCTCAGGTCGTATTCGTTGTCGAGATGAGCCAGGACTTGTGCGTAACCGATCGCCCGGCGTGCCGTCTGACCTCGGCGCAGGCCGCGGCCGATCAATTCGCGCACCTCGTCGACGAGACCCTGCGCGAACATCGTCTCGGTGCGGGTCTCGATGCGCGCGTCGAGCTCGGCGGTCTCGCGGTCGACGCCGATGATCGTGGTATTCCATCGGGGCGTGCCGCGTTGCGGCTGCGAGGCGGCGAACGGCCGGCCGGTGAGTTCGACGACCTCGAGCGCCCGGACGATCCGCCGCCCGTCGGTGGGCAGAATGGTCTGCGCCGCAACGGGATCGGCGGCGCGCAGGGCGGCATGGACGGCGGCGATCCCGTCGCGTTCGAGAACCGCCTCCCACTTCTCGCGGACGCGGGTGTCGGTGGCCGGGAATTCCCACTCGTCCAGCAGCGCCTGGACGTACATCATCGAACCGCCCACGATGACCGGCACCCGGCCGCGCGCGAGAATGTCCTCGACGTCGGCGGAGGCCGCGGCCTGATACGCGGCGACGGTGGCCGTTTCGGTCACCTCCAGCACGTCGAGCTGGTGGTGCGGAATGCCGCGGCGCTGCTGCGGCGGCAGTTTGGCGGTGCCGATATCCATGCCGCGATACAGCTGCATGGCGTCGATATTGACGATCTCCCCGTCCAGGCGAACCGCCAATTCCAATGCCAGATCCGACTTTCCGGTCGCGGTCGGGCCGATGACGGCGATGGGCGCACTCATCGCGCACCCGCCGGATACCAGACCGACGCGTGGTAGCCCACACCGAAAGGTGCTGCGCGATAGAGGGTTTCGACCTTCGGATCGGCGGTGTCGATACCGAACAGACCGGCCAGCACCTGAAAGCCGGGACGGCCCGCCACCTCGAGTTCGGCACACAGCCGCGGGTCCAGTGCGCCGAGTGCCGCGCGGTCACCGGCGTCGAGGGCGGCATCGATCCGCTGTTGTTCGCCCTCGGCACGGGGATCGAGGTATCCGGGCGAGGTGGTGGACAGGGTCGCGGCGCCGTCGGCCACGATCAGCACACCGTGCGCGCGCGGGTCGGCGTCCAGCTCGCCGCGCAATCGGGCCCCCAGATCCACGCAGCGGGCGGGCTCGGCGCCGGGATCGACCGGCAGCGCCCGCGCCTCGATGTCCTCGCCGTCCTCGGCCGCGATCCGTCCGCGCAGCCATGCGCCCACCAGCAGCGCGGCCGGCCAGTCGAATCGCGGCTCACCGCCGGGGTCCGTCGCCGACAACGCGACCCGGACGTCCGCGCCGAAGCCGCGGAAACTGCCCACGCCGGTCGTCGGCTCGGTGCCCGCGCCGACGATGGTCCAGTGCCGGGCCTGCCGGGCCAGCAGCCGCCCCGCCTCCAGGACGGCCTCGCGCAGTTGCGGTACCTGCGCGGCCGGGTGGGTGGCGTCGGTCAGCGGAGTCGCGCCGCCCAGTTCGGGAATCAGCACGAGCGGCGAGGGAATCAGCGCGGCGACACGAAACACCCGTCAACGGTAGCGGCCGCCGGGAAACGGCAGCCGAGGCCGCCGCTCACCCGGGGTGATCGTGTTCCCACCACCCTCAACCGTCACTCGGTCCACGCCACCGTTCGCAAGAGAGGGCAATTCTGTCTATTGGCTGGTTGAATGGGATCTGCTAGGGCGTAACCAGGCAGCCGTGACGCGCGGCAGGGATGAGGAGCGATGACCGACAACAGCGGAACCGAGAAGGCAGTGCATCCGGAAACCGGCGCGGCGCAGCAGTCCAGCAATCCCGCCGCGAAGCGTCCGACTCCGGCCGATGCCGCCCCGAAGCCCGGCGCGGCGCCACGCCCGGGAGTACCCAAGCCGGGCGCGCCCAAACCCTCCGCGGCGCAGCGAGCCGAACCGGCGGCGAAACCGGCGGCGACGCACCACGTCAAACCGGCTCCCGTCCCCGGCCCCGCCCATGAGCATCCGCATCCGGTGGTCGTGCCGACCGTCAGCGATCCCAGCGAATGGGGCCGGGTCGACGACGACGGCACCGCCTGGGTCAAAACCGGCGGCGGCGAACGCGTCGTCGGCTCGTGGCAGGCCGGTGACGCCGCCGAGGGCCTGGCGCATTTCGGGCGTCGCTTCGACGATCTGGCCACCGAGGTCGCGCTGCTCGAGGCTCGCCTCGCGGCCGGCACGGACGCCCGCAAGACCAAGGCCGCGGCCGTCGCGCTCGCCGAATCCCTGCCCACCGCGGCGGTGATCGGCGATGTGGACGGTCTGGCGCAGCGTCTGCAGGCGATCATCGAACATTCCGACGAGGCGGCCGCCCACGCCAAGGAGGAGAAGGAACGCACCCGGCACGAGCACACCGAGCGCAAGGAGGCGCTGTGCGCGGAGGCCGAGCAGATCGCCGCCGAATCCACCCAGTGGAAGGCGGCCGGTGACCGGCTGCGTGAAATCCTCGAGGAGTGGAAGTCCATCCGCGGGGTGGACCGCAAGGTCGACGACGCACTGTGGCGGCGCTTCTCCAAGGCGCGCGAGGCGTTCAACCGCCGCCGGGGCGCGCACTTCGCCGAACTCGATCGCGAACGCGCCGCCGCGAAGGCACGCAAAGAGGAACTGTGCGCGCGGGCCGAGGAGCTGTCCGATTCCACCGACTGGGTGGGCACCGCCGCGGTCTTCCGGGATCTGCTGACCGAGTGGAAGGCGGCCGGGCGCGCCCCCCGCGAGGCCGACGAGCAGTTGTGGCGGCGCTTCAAAAGCGCCCAGGACGTGTTCTTCGCCGCGCGCAACGCCGCCGCCTCCGAACGCGATGCCGAATTCGGGCAGAACGCGGCGGCCAAGGAGGAACTGCTGCGCCACTACGAGGACCGCATCCCCGAGCACATCGAACCCGATTCCGCGACACTGGATTCCGCACGCGCCGCCCTGCGCGAACTGCAGGAGCGGTGGGATGCGGTCGGCAAGGTGCCGCGCGAGCGCATGCACGAACTCGAGGGCAAACTGCGGGCGCTGGAGAAGCGGGTACGCGAGGCGGTGGACGCCCAGTGGCGGCGTACCGACCCCGAAGCGATGGCTCGCGCGGCGCAGTTCCGCGAGCGGGTCGCCCAGTTCGAGGAGCAGGCGGCCAAGGCCGAAGCGGCGGGCCGCACGCGCGATGCCGAGAAGGCGCTCGAGCAGGCCAAGCAATGGCGTGAATGGGCGGATGCCGCCGAGGGCGCGGTCAGCCGGCGCTGAGCCGTTCGTTCGCCGGCCGGCGGTGTCGAGTTCGCCGCCGACCGGCCGGTACGCGCCGCCGCCCCGCGGCAATCTCGACGAGGAGCCGACCATGGATGTCCGCGAGATCAATCGAGGCGTTATCGAGCAGTTCCGCGCCGGTGGCCCGATCGAGGGGATGCACCGGGATCGTCTGGTGCTTCTCACCACCACCGGCCGGCGGTCGGGGACGCCGCACACCACGCCGATGATGTTCCATCCCGACGGCGACCGGTTGCTCGTCGTCGCCTCGAACGTGGGCGCCCCGCAACATCCGGACTGGTATCTGAACCTCGTCGCCGATCCGGCGGTGACGGTCGAGGTCGACCGGGAGACCTATCCGGCCACCGCGGTACCGCTGCAGGGCGCCGACTACGACCGGGCGTGGACGGAGCTCACCGCGTTGTATCCGTTCTTCGCCGACCACGCGAAGAAGACCGAGCGCACCATCCCCGTGGTGGCGTTGCGACGCTGAGCGCCGGACCGGCTACTTGTCGTCGCCGAACAGCCGGCGCCGGTCCTGCTCTTCCTTTTCGGCGGCCGCGATGCGCCGGCGCTCTTCGGCCTCGAGCTGGAGCGCGGTCCGGCTCCACACCACGCGGATCCAGTGGAAGGTCAGCACCACGATCCCGATCGTGGCCAGAATCAGTCCGATGCCCGGTCCGGCGCCATGGTAGTTGCCGAGGCCGGGGGTCTGGCGGTGCCAGATCGAGAGCACCCCGAAAACGCTGCCCACCGCGGATCCGGCGACCGCGACCCAAGCCAGCGCCCAGCGGCGGGTGACCAGCGCCAGCGACGAGAACCCGATCCCGAAGATCACCACGAACCATTCGAAGACCCGCGACGGCAGCCCGATGTGCTCGGCCTGCGCATGGTTGTCGAAGGCCAGCACATCCAGGCCGCGGGCGGCGCCGGCATGCGGCAGGACCAGCGACAGCAGCAGGACGAACACCGCGATCGCGACCACCATCGCCCGCGTCCCGGGATCGATCTCGCCGGCGATCTTGCGTTCGACGGCCTCGAGGTCGCCGCGGAACTGCTCGAAGACCTTCGACTCTGCGGGGTTCATGCTCTCCTCATTCGGCTCGGTCGCATCGTTCGGCTGCTGCGCCGGTGGCTGGTGCGGGTGCTGCGGCGCGGACGCGTCACCGGATCGCTCCGGTGTGGCGTCGCGATCGGCGTCCTCGTTCCCGCGTTCGGCCATCGGTCACGCCCCGCATCCGGTGTCACAACCGGCGGCCGCCGGCGGAGTCTCACAACCGGCGGCCGCCGGCGGAGTCTCCGGGGCACCGATCCGCGGCAGTCCGAGGCCCACCCCGATCGGTGCGGTCTTCGGCAGTACACCGCGTTCGTGCGCATCGCCGGCGCGGGTGCGGCGGTGGGCGTGGACCGGACCGTCGGCGATGAGGTGGTGGGGCGCCGCCTCGGTGATGTCGACGGTGACGATATCGCCGGGCCGGATCGCCGCGTCGCCGGGCCGGAAGTGCACCAGCCGGCCGTCGCGCGCCCGGCCGCTCATCCGCGCGGTCGCCGCGTTCTTCTTGCCGGCGCCCTCGGCGACCAGCAGTTCGACCTCGGTGCCGATCAGCGCGCGATTGGCTTCCAGCGAGATCTGTTCCTGCAGTTCGATCAACCGGTCGTAGCGCTCCTGGACCACTGCCTTGGGCACCTGATCGGCCATGGTGGCTGCGGGCGTGCCGGGACGGATCGAATACTGGAAGGTGAAGGCGCTGGTGAACCGCGCCTGCCGGACGACGTCCAGAGTCTCCTGGAAATCCTCCTCGGTCTCGCCGGGGAAGCCGACGATGATGTCGGTGGTGATCGCGGCGTGCGGCATCGCGGCCCGCACCTTCTCGATGATGCCGAGGTAGCGATCCTTGCGGTAGGACCGGCGCATCGCCTTGAGCACCCGGTCCGAACCCGATTGCAGCGGCATGTGCAACTGCGGGCACACGTTCGGAGTCTGCGCCATCGCCTCGATGACGTCGTCGGTGAATTCCGCCGGATGCGGCGAGGTGAAACGCACCCGCTCGAGCCCGTCGATGCTGCCGCAGGCGCGCAGCAATTTCGCGAATGCGCCGCGGTCCCGGTGTTCAGGCGCGAAGTCGGCCGGATGTCCTTGCGGCAGTGCGGGTTCGGCGAAGTTCACCCCGTAGGAGTTGACGTTCTGCCCGAGCAGCGTCACCTCGAGCACGCCCTGATCCACCAGCGCCTGCACCTCGGCGAGCACGTCGCCCGGCCGCCGGTCGACCTCTTTGCCGCGCAGCACATGCAGATCGCCGAAATGCTTGTCCACGTTGCGCATCGAGATCATCGGTGGGACGGTCGCGGTTCCC
>NZ_LZMK01000027.1:0-531 GCF_001665865.1 Nocardia sp. 852002-20019_SCH5090214
TATGGAGGTTAGGGGGTTACGTGGTTTCGGGGTCGGTGTCGACGAATTCGAGATCCGATTCCTGCTCCCACGTCCAGCGGTTTCCTGGCCACCACACCACCACCCAGTTCGTCCCACCGGTCGGCGGGGTTTTCGACCACACCTGAACGAGTTCGCCGGAGGCGTGGTCGAAGTCGGTGCGCACCACCGCGGCGTGCCCGGCGGGGGCGACATAGCCGATCCGGTCGCCGCCGGAGAGGCCGGCGCGTGACTTCAACCGGATCCGGGTGCGCGGCGCGACGGGCACCGGTCGAGCTTGTCACCCGCGCCCGCGCGGAGGGCGACCACACCCGGGTATGGGCGAGGTGTTCGCGGTCGGTGATCGCATCGAGTGGTGGAGCGACATCGACGGCGGCCCGGCCGAGCCCGGCGACCAGGACGCGAGGAAAAACATCGGCACGGTCGCCAGCGTCCACCGCAGCCCCAACGACGACACCCAGGTCGTCGCGTATCTCGTGACGTGTCGCAGCCGCGTCGCCGGCACGTACACCT